>JAYTQA010000431.1:0-7124 GCA_043746955.1 bacterium
CTCGACACCCAGATCGGCCTGATCGTGCTTTACACCCTGTCGGTTCTGCCGATCGTGATCTGGATCATGCGGGACCAGTTCGCAGGCATCCCGACCGAATTGGAAGAGGCCGCGATGGTCGATGGTCAGACGATCTGGGGTGCGTATCTGACCATCATCCTGCCGATCGCTTTGCCGGGCATGGTGGCGGCGCTGATCCTGTCGCTGGTGCTGACCTGGAACGAGTATTTCTTCGCGGCCCTGCTGACCTCGACCTACGCCAACACCTTGCCGGTGATGGTGGCGAGCCAGACCGGCAGCCAGGGGATTTCGTGGTGGTCGATGGCGGCCTTGAGTTTCGCCGCGATCCTGCCCTTGATCATCATCGGCATCGGGCTGGAGCGGTTTATCATCAAAGGGATGGCGGCTGGGGCGGTGAAATGAGTCCCGATTTTTCTGCGAAAAATCCCAGTGCCGCTCACATTGAATTTTCGCAGAAAATTCGCGAACCCTTTGAATTTTCGCAGAAAATTGGCGAGTACTTTGAATTTTCGCAGAAAATTCGGGGCGGTGCCCCATGCTGAAAGGCATCGACCCGCGCCTGAGCGCCGAGATTGTCCATGTCCTGATGCTGATGGGCCACGGCGACGATCTGGTGATCTGCGACGTGAACCACCCTGCAGCGACCATCGCTAAGGCGACCACCTATGGCAAGCTGGTCGATATGCCCGGCTGCAATCTGTTGACCGCGTTCGAGGCGATCCTCAGCCTGCTGCCTTTGGACAGTTTCGTTCCCGCCCCGGTCGCGCGGATGCAGGTGGTGGGTGATCCGGCCAAGGTCTTGCCGCTGTTCATCTCGATCCAAGAGGTCTGCAGCCGGATCGAGGGCCGCGCTATCGCCCTCAACCCCTTGGAGCGCTTTGCGTTTTATGCCGCAGCCAAGCAGGCCTTCGCCATTATCCGCACCTCGGACTCCGGGCCCTATGGCTGCTTCATTTTGAAAAAGGGCGTGGTTAACCTGCCACCCTGGTGACCTTGGCTGCCGCCCGGAGGGTTTCACACCCTCCGGACCACCGGTGGGATATTTTTGCCAAAGTGAAAGGTTCAGAGCTTCAACAGGCTCTTGAGGTGGTTAAGGATCACCGCGACGCCCGCCTCGCCCTGCGCTTTGGTGGCACGGGGGGCACTGGCGGTGTACCAGGTCGTATTTTCTGCCATCCGCGCCGGTTCAACCGTTTCGGGAGCGAGCGCCAGCATCAATGCGGTTTCGCCCTCACCCGCGTGGTCAAACGGAAAGTGCTGCGCCACCTCCGCTGGCATCAGCGGGTGAATCCGGATCCAGTTGAACGGGTTGTCGCCCGCCGCATGACTGGCGTAATAGTCGCCCATGCTGTCCGCGCCCCACCACCCCTCGCCCCGCGTGGCCTCCAGATGGGCAAACACCGCCTGCCGGGCGGCGAGCCGAAAGGCCAGATCGGTCGGCATGCCTTGGGCGAAATTCTCGGTCTGGTGGTGGATAATGCCGTGGATGTTGCGGAAACCGACCTTGAGCAGGGCGGCAAACAGGGCCTGCACCATCGCCAAAAACGCTTGCGGATCAAGGTGCAAAGTTCCGCTCGCGGGGCCAGCGACGGCGTGACTGGCAGCGCCATAAGCGAAAGCGGGCAGCAGGATCAGGCTGTGCGGTGCGGCCGCCTCCAGCCGGTCAAGGCAGCGGGTCACCGCGAGCAGGTCGACCCCCAACGGCAGATGCTCGCCGTGGTATTCCTGCACGCCGATCGCCAACACCAGCGGGATGTTGGCGCTGACGGCCGCGCGCATCTGATGCGGGGTCAGGAGTTCATACCTCATGTCAAAGCCGCCATCAGGTCTTTGGTCTGCGCGTAAAGCCGCAGGAATATTGGATATTGTTTGGCATAGGCTTCGTGGACCTCAGCCCGGACCACCCGCTCCACCGGGTTCCAGCGCGCAATGTCACCGGATTGAGCAAGACCCACCGCCAACGCCGCCAGATAAGCGTCGCCGTAGCTCGCCCCGGTGGTAATCCGGCAGACCGCCTGATCGAGGCCGGTCAGGTCAGAGGTCGCCTGCATCCACGGCCGGTTCTTGGTGCCGCCGCCAACGGCCAGCACCCGGGTCGGCGGACTTCCGGCTGCGGCATAGGTGTCGATGATCTGGCGGGTGGCCGAAGCAATCCCTTCCAAAGCAGCGCGGTACATCTCGCCCCGGCCATGGGTCAGGTTCAGGCCGAAGAAGGCACCCTTGGCTTGGGCATCGTGGATGGGCGTGCGTTCGCCGGAGAAATACGGCAGGCAGATCAGGCCGCGCGCACCGGGCGGCGAAGCCTCCGCCTCGGCCGTCAGGGTGGCGAAGGCGGTGTCGCGGGGCAACTCGCGGGCGAACTGGTCGCGAAACCAATGGGTTAGGGTGCCGGAGGTGGCAAGGCCTGCCATCGCGGCATGACTGCCCGGCATCAGCCACGGCGCGTGCCACAGGCGCGGGTCGGTCAGGCGCTGGCCTGCAATTTCGATGATGAAGATGGTCGAGCCGTACATCATCATCATGTCGCCGGGGGCTGCGACACCGACCGAAACCGCCTCGGCCGCCGCATCAATCGTGCCGCAAGTGACCGGGGTGCCCTGCGCCAGGCCGGTTTCACGGGCGGCTTGTGCGGTCAGCTGACCGGCGATCTCACCGGACCACATCAAGTCTGGCAGCATCGCGGGCGGGCAGATGTCGGCGAGGTCAAAGCACCAGTCCTGCAGTTCGATGTCATAGAGCGGCGCAAAATTGGCCGCCGTGTAATGGTCGATCACAGTGCGCCCGGTCAGCTTCCCGGTCAGGTAGGTGGTGGCGGTGACGATCTTCGCGGTCCGTGCCCAAAGCTCGGGCCGCTGCCGTCGGAGCCACAGGATCTTTGGCCCGACCGCTTGCGAAGTCAGCGCGTTGCCGCAGCGCTGCAGGATCACGTCGGGGCCGATTTGCTGGTTCAACAGGTCGATTTCTTCGGACGCGCGGGTGTCCACGCCGTAAAGGACGCCGTTCATCAAGGGCGAACCGGCGGAGTCCAGCGGCAACATGCAGGGGCCGATGGCGGAGGCGGCAATCGCTTTGATCTCTTCAGAGTTTACCTGAGCTTCGGCCAGCAGACGCTTGGTGATAAAGACAAAATCGCCCCACCAATCCTCTTCCGCCCGGTGTTCGGCCCAACCGGCGCGCGGAACGATCATCTCATGCGGGCGGGCGGCTTGGGCGATGATCCGGCCGGTCTCATCGACCAGAACGCCCTTGGATTCGAAGGTGCCGATGTCGATGCCGAGAGTGAGGGCCATCTCAGTCACGCTCCAGTTTCATGCCCGAAGGGATCCGGTCCAAAGCGGCGTCCAGCAGCTGCACCAACCCGGCAAGATCGCCAAGGTCGCAGCATTCCACCGGGCTATGCGCGTGGCGCATCGGGAAACCTACGTCTATCGCGGCCACACCGTCGCCCAGCAGTTGTACGTAACTCAGGTCGGTCAGCACACCGACTTGAGCGGAGCGTTGCAGGGGCAGGCCAAGGGCCTCGGCGGCAGCTTCCACCAACGAAACCACGGCCGGATGCGGGATGACGCCGTTCAAAGTGCCGCGCCCGTGGAAGGAATAGAGGCTGATGCCGGGCCCACCGCCCAGGCGCATCTCGCCCCGGTCGGCCATGTCGGGCGTGTCGGTAGCCAGCATCAGGTCGATCTGGATCGCAATGTCCGGCTTGAGGTTTTGGGCTGCAACCACCGCGCCACGCAGGTTGAATTCTTCCTGGACCGACCAGACGAGGTGCAGGGTCGGGCCGAGCCCGTTGTGGTGCCCTGCCCTGGCCCGCGCCAGTTCCAGCAAGGCGGCACAGCCGGCCCGGTCATCGACCGAGGTACCGGCGATGCGGTCTCCTGCCAGTTCGATCACCCGGCCCGCATAGACCACCGGGGTGCCGATCCGGATCCCGGCAGCCTCGACGGCGGCTTTCGATCCGTGGCCGGTGTCGATGGAAATCTCGGGCGTTGTCAGGACTTTATACTTTTCATCCGGCGTTGTCGCATGGTGGGCCTTATTCATGATGATGCCGGGAATGTCGCCCTTGGCCCCGCACAAGGCCACCTCTTGTGCGGCCATCGCGCGTTCACTGACGCCGCCCATCCGCTCGACCCGGATCAGCCCGTCAGGCTCGATCTTGCGGACAAAAAAGCCGAGCTGGTCCATATGGGCAAAGACCATGACGGCGGGTTTGGCGGGGTCGCCGGGGATCGAGCCGATCAGATTGCCAAGACGGTCGGTGCGGTTTGCAATCCCCAATCCATCAAGGCGGAGGCGGAGCCAGGCCGCGACCCGCGCCTCATGGCCCGACAGGCCGGGGATCAGCATCAGCGCTTTCAGGTCGTGGCGCAGGCGGGTTTTCATTTGCCGCCGCCCCCACTACTTTTGCGTGCGGCGCGGGCTTTGGCCATGAAATCAGCGGCGCGGTCGGGGTCAATCGCGTTCCAGGTATGGCCGTCGTATTTCAGCGCGGAGCCCACGACGCAGCCATCCGCCGCGCGCAGCACATCGGCTATTGTGGCGTGTTTTACCCCGGTGTTGGCCAGAACCGGCGTGTCGGGCAGCACGCGCTTGACCGCCTCCAGATCGCTCATCGCGGCAGCCTCGCCGGTGATCGCACCGGACACCAGCACCGCATCGGGGATCGAGGAGAACACGGCAGAGCGGGCACGGTCGGGCAGGCTGCGGCGGTCAAGGCTGTCAGCGAATTCGGCGCTGACATTGTAGAGCATCGCGAGGTCGGCCCGCCCCAGACGGCCCCGATAGCGCAGTGCGGCCCCGGCGTTCGGCGTCCACGGCCCCATGTCGCTGGCATAGGTGCCGGTGAAAATCTCGCGGACAAACGCCGCACCAGTGGCGGCGGCCAAGGCCACGGTGGCCATCGGATCCCACAAGACGTTGACGCCGAACGGCACGGTGATCTCTGCCCGCAAAGCGCCGATCACGGCGGCCATGGTCGCGGTCGAGGCGACATCAACCTGAAACTCGTAAGGCCGGTCGTTTTCATTGCCGAACATCACCGCGTCAAAACCGGCGGCTTGCAGCGCCAGCAGGTCAGCCCGTGCACCGGCAAGCAGTCCCGCCAGACCGGCCGTGGCGTCATAGAGCGGGCTGCCCGGCAAAGCCCCCAGATGGACCATGCCGATCACCGGCTTGCCCGGCCCGAACACCGTTTTGAAGTTGCCCATCTGCCCCCCAACCTGCACCAAGGGGGTGCAGAGCCCGCCAATTCCCATTAGCATGTTAGCCATCTGACGGGAGGACTTGCAATTGAAGACACGGGTTTGGGACCGGCTGGGCAAAGGCGCTCTGGAATTTACCGAACTGGGGTTTGGCACGGCACCGATTGGCGGCCTTTACCGCGCGGTCAGCGACGCGGACGCCCATGCCACGATGACCCGCGCCTGGGATCTGGGGGTGCGGTATTTCGACACGGCGCCGCTCTATGGTCTTGGTCAGTCCGAAACCCGGCTCAACCGGGTTTTGCGTGGGCGGGCGGGGTTTATCGTCTCCTCCAAAATCGGGCGGGTGTTGCGGCCCACGCGGAAGGGCGAGGTCCGCGATGGCATCGGCAAGTGGTTTGAAGTGCCGAACCGGGTCGAGATTTTCGATTACTCCTATGATGGCGTGATGCGCTCGGTCGCCTTTTCGCTGGAGCGGACCGGGCTGGACCGGATCGACATTCTCTTTGCCCATGACCTCGACATCTTCACCCACGGCAGCGCCGAGGCGATGCAGGCCCGGCTGGAAGAATTCATGGCGGGCGGCTACCGCGCTTTGGTGGCGCTGCGCGATCAAGGGGTGATCCGGGCCTTTGGCGCGGGCATCAACGAATGGCAACCGGCCCAGTGGCTGGTCGAACGCGGCGATTTCGACATTTTCCTGCTGGCGGGGCGCTATACCTTGCTGGAGCAGGCGGCGCTCGACAGTTTCCTGCCGCTCTGCGTTCTGCGCGGCGTGGGCGTGGTGATCGGCGGCCCCTATAACTCCGGTGTGCTGGCGACCGGGGCCAAACCGGGGGCGTTTTACAACTATAACCCGGCACCGGAGCGGGTGCTGCAAAAGGTGGCGAAGATCGAGGCGGTCTGTGCCGGGCATGGCGTTCGCCTGGTCGATGCGGCGTTTCAGTTTCCGTTGCAGCATCCGGCGGTTGTCTCGGTCATCCCCGGCGGTCAGGGCGTGGCAGAGGTTGAGGCGAATGCGCGGGCGGCCACGGCGGTCATTCCCGCAGCGCTGTGGGCGGATTTGAAGGCGCAGGGCCTGATGCGGGCCGATGCGCCGACCGGAGGGCCCACCGGCGCGGCACCCGATCGGCCTACCGGGGCGCCCATAGTTGCGCCTACCGACGCGCCGACCGGAGGCAAGCGATGATCATTGACAGCCACCAGCATTTCTGGAACCCGGCGCGGGGCGATTACGATTGGATGCCCAAGGGTGACCCGATCCTTGACCGCATCTATCGGCCCGGCGATCTGGTGGGCGCGTTGGTCAGGCACCAGATCGACGGCACGGTTCTGGTGCAGGCGGCGGCCACGGTGGCGGAGACCGAATATATGCTGGGCCTCGCCGATGGGTCGGATTTCGTCCAAGGCGTGGTGGGTTGGGTCGATTTTGAAACCCCAAGCGATGTGAAGGTGCTGGAGCGGCTGAAGGGCCATCCGAAGTTCAAGGGTGTGCGCCCGATGATTCAGGATATTCCCGATGATGACTGGATGCTGCGGGGGGATGTGCAGTGGGGTTATGCGGCGCTGGCCGATCTGGACCTGAGCTTGGATGCGCTTGGCTTTCCGCGCCACCTCGCCAATTTCCTGACCATCCTGAAGCGCTATCCGACCCTGCGCACCGTCATAGACCATTGCATGAAGCCGCAAATCCGCGATCATTCCGAGGCGAATTTCACCTTCTGGGCCGAGGGCATGGCGCGGCTGGCCGGGGAGACCGGGGCTTATGTGAAGTTCTCCGCCCTGATCACCGAGGCCAATCCTGATTGGACGGTTGAGGCGCTGCGGCCCTATGTCGCGCATATCCTGAAAGTGTTCGGCCCCGCGCGGGTGATGTGGGGGTCAGATTGGCCGGTGTGT
>JAYTQA010000432.1:0-7123 GCA_043746955.1 bacterium
ACCTGCGCATCACGCGTCGGAATGCGGCCGCTCAACAGGGCCGAGCCGGCCTCGGTCGCCACATCGGCGCTGTCGAACAGGTCTTTCCAGCTGATCGGCACCCCGTCCAGCAGCCCGTGGCGCAGGCCGGATTTGGCGCGGGCGGCGGCGGCCACAGCCTCGGCCCGGGCGCGGGCGGGGGTGGTGCGGGCATAGATTTTGGCGCCGTGCCGGTGGGCTGCGATCGCATCGAGGAAGTGTTCGGTCAGTTCGACCGGGTTGACCCCGCCGGACTCGATGGCGCGGCCCAGTTCGGCTGCGGTCATGGTGCTGGTGCTGGTCATCGCGGCCCCCGGTTTTGGCGGACCACGCTAGGCGAGGGCGGGGCAAAGGGAAAGGGGGGCTGTGGGCAAAGCAGGCTGTGGGCAAAGCGGGCTGGGCGAAGCGGGCTGGAGGCGAAGCGGGCGGGCATTGAAACGGCGGACCGGTGCGCCAGATGGACTTTGCGGCGGTGGCGGGCGATGGTGGCAGGATGGAACCGGATGCGGATGTCGTGATTGTGGGCGGCGGGCTGAACGGGCCGGCCTTGGCTTTGGCCTTGGCGCGGGCCGGGCTGAAGGTCATCGTGGTGGACGCGCGGGTGCCGGAGGCGCGGGCGGCAGCCGGGTTTGACGGGCGGGCCTATGCGCTGGCTTTGGCCTCGCAAAAACTGCTGGCGGCGGTGGGGGTTTGGCCGTTGCTGGCGCAGCCGATCCTGAAAGTGGTGGCGAGTGACGGGCGGGCGGGCGAGGCGGCCTCGCCGTTCGCGCTCAGGTTCGATGCGGCGGAGATCGAGGACGGCCCGATGGGCTATATGGTCGAGGACCGGCACCTCTATGCCGGGCTTTTGGCCGGGATGGTCGAGGCGCGGGTGGTGCTGCTGTCGGGGCAAACCGTGGTTTCTCAGGGGGTTGGCTGGGTCGAGCTGGCTTCAGGACGCCGGTTGAGTGCGGCGGTTCTGGTCGGCTGTGACGGGCGTGGCTCCGGCGTGGCCGTACGCGCCGGGATCCGGCGGCAGGGTTGGAGCTATGGCCAGACCGCGCTGGTGACGGCGGTTTGCCATGAGCGCCCGCATGGCGGGGCGGCGCATCAGTTTTTCCTGCCGGGCGGGCCGCTGGCGATTTTGCCTTTGGCCGGTGGGCTGCAGTCGTCGATCGTCTGGAGCGAGCGCGATCCGGTGGCGGCGGAGATTGCGGGCCTGGACGATGCCGGGTTTCTGGCGGCGCTGCGGCCGCGGTTTGGCGGGTTTCTGGGCGAAATTGGCTTGGCGGGGCTGCGGTTCAGCTATCCGCTGAGCCTGTCGCTTGCGCAGACCTATGTGGCACCCGGGCTGGCGCTGGTCGGCGATGCGGCGCATGGGGTGCATCCTTTGGCGGGGCAGGGCCTGAACCTCGGGCTGCGCGATGTGGCGGCGCTGGCGGAGGTGCTGGTTGAGGCGCATCGGCGCGGTGAGGCTATCGGCGCGCTGGACGTGCTGGAGCGGTATCAGAGCTGGCGGCGGTTTGAGGTGACCGCGATGGCTTTGGCGATGGACGGGGTCAACCGGCTGTTTTCCAACGACAATCCGGTGTTGCGCGGCGTGCGGGATCTGGGGCTCGGGCTGGTGAATGCGCGGCCTTGGTTGCGGCGCGGGTTGATCCGGCAGGCGGCGGGGGTGGCAGGAGTGCAGCCGAGGTTGCTGGCCGGGCTGGCGCTGTGACAGAACTGGTGCTGTGACAGAACTGGCGTTTTGACCGATCTGGCCCTTTGGCCTTCATCTTGGTCTAAAACCCCCCGCCGGAGCCATGCGGGTCAGGCCGGGGCCTCCGGCAGGGATATTTGGGCCAGAATGAAAGGTCGCGGGGTTGACATCGGATTGGGACGGCGTTCTATCCGCTGCCAGTTTTAACGCCTCGCAAAGGGGATGCCGATGCACGCCTACCGTAGCCATACTTGTGCCGCACTGAATGTTTCCAACGTCGGGGAGGTGGTGCGGCTTTCGGGCTGGGTGCACCGGGTGCGCGACCATGGCGGGGTGCTGTTTGTCGACCTGCGCGACCATTACGGGATTACCCAGGTGATTGCCGACAGCGACTCGGGCGCATTCGCCGCGATTGAAAAGCTGCGCGCCGAATCGGTGGTGCGGATTGACGGAATTGTGAAGGCGCGCGATGCGGCGCTGGTCAATCCCAAGCTGCCGACCGGTGCGATTGAGGTTTATGGCCTCGGGCTGACGGTATTGGGCGAAGCTGCGGATTTGCCGATGCCGGTATTTGGCGAGGTCGATTATCCGGAGGAGACCCGGCTGACCTATCGGTTTCTCGATTTGCGCCGCGAGAAGCTGCATAAGAACATGATGCTGCGGTCCAATGTGGTGCGCGATTTGCGGGGCCGGATGTGGGATCAGGGGTTCAATGAGTTTCAGACGCCGATTATTACCGCCAGCAGCCCGGAGGGGGCGCGGGATTTTCTGGTGCCAAGTCGGCTGCATCCGGGCAAGTTTTATGCTTTGCCCCAAGCGCCGCAGCAATTCAAGCAGTTGATCATGGTGGCGGGGTTTGACCGGTATTTTCAGATCGCACCATGTTTCCGGGATGAAGACCCCAGAGCGGACCGCAGCCCGACCGATTTTTATCAGTTGGATGTCGAGATGAGTTTTGTCGAGCAGGAGGATGTCTTTGCCGCCGTGCAGCCGGTCATTCAGGGGATGTTTGAGAAGTTTGGGCAAGGGCGGAAGATTGAGAAAGACTGGCCGCGGATTGCCTACCGGGATTCGCTGCTGTGGTATGGCAGCGACAAGCCAGACCTGCGCAACCCGATCAAGATGCAGATCGTGACCGAGCATTTTAAGGGCTCAGGGTTCGCGGTGTTCGCGAAGTTGCTGGAGCAGGACGGGACCGAGATTAGGGCTATTCCGGCGCCGAAAGGGCCGAAGGGCGAACCGGTCGGGCGCAAATTCTGCGACCGGATGAATGCGTTTGCCCAGAAGGAAGGGCTGCCGGGGATGGGGTATATATTCTGGAGGAATGTTGAGGGGCCGCATTATTCTGAGCAAATTTGGCTAAAGGTAAGCCTTTGGCTCAATGGATCCATTGGTGATCAGGATCTCACGCAACGTGGACTCATACAAACAACAAAGGAACAATGGGATCGTCTGGATGAATTGATGGCTCGATATCAATCTGAAGACCCGGTCGGAAAGTTGCAGGTCCGGAAAGAGATTGAAGCTGAGTTTAGCCCCAATAATGTGGAGGCGGCCGGACCCTTGGCTAAAAACATCGGGCCGGAGCGCACGGAAGCTTTGCGGGTTCAATTGGGCCTTGGCCTTGGCGATGCGGCGTTTTTCCTTGGTGGCAAGCCGGAGGTGTTTCAGGCGTTTGCCGGTAAGGCCCGCAATGAGATTGGGCGGGAATTAGGCTTGAGCGAGGTGGATAGTTTCCGCTTTGCCTGGATTGTCGATTTCCCGATGTATGAGAAGACCGCAGAGGGCAAGATTGATTTCTCGCACAATCCGTTCTCGATGCCGCAGGGCGGCCTGGAGGCGCTGATGGGCGATCCTCTGGGAGTTTATGCCTATCAGTATGACCTCGCCTGCAATGGCTATGAATTGATCTCGGGCGGGATCCGCAATCACAAACCGGAGATCATGTATAAGGCGTTTGAATTGGCGGGCTATCCGAACTCCGAGGTTGACAAAAGGTTTGGTGGGATGGTCAAGGCGTTTAAATACGGGGCACCTCCGCATGGCGGCTGTGCCATGGGGATTGACCGGGCGGTGATGCTGTTGGCGGATGAGGCGAATATTCGCGAGGTGATCATGTTTCCGATGAACCAGCGCGCGGAGGATTTGCTGATGGGCGCACCTTCGGAGCCGCTGAATGAACAGTTGCGCGAATTGCGGCTGCGGGTGGTGCCGAAGGACTGACCTGCCGAAGGACTGAGTTGGCGAAGGGCTGGCTTGCCGAAGGACGGACTTGCCGAAGGGCTGGCTTGCCGAAGGACTGAGGCTGGACAACGCGGCGGGGCGCGGTCACTCTGGCATCGGAGGTCACCATGCGGCTGGCGGTTTTTCTGGGGTTGGGACGATGAATCCGGCGCTTTATACCGCCTCGGTTCCGGTCTTCCGGCATTATTTGGCTCGGGTCCAGGGGATGGTGGAACTGGCGGGGCCGGCGCGGCTGACCGCGCGGGTGGCCGATGCGTTCGCCGCCGGGCGGCAGTTTTCGACGGCGGCGGGGTTTGCCTTGCGGGTCGCTTGTCCGCTGGCCGGGCGCGAGGTGCCGGACATGCCGCAGGCTTTGGCGCCACGGCTTGCGGTGGCAAGAGCGACTTTAGGCGCAATGCGGGCGGAGGAGTTTTTGGGCGCAGAAGCCCGGCGGATTTCGCACCGCGCCGGGTTTGCCGAATTGGAGCAGGGTGGCGAGGAGTTTTTATACCTCTATGGCCTGCCCAATTTCTTCTTTCATGTCACCATGGGTTATGCGGCTTTGCGCGCGGCGGGGTTGCCGCTGGGCAAGGCGGATTTCGACGGGCTGCATGAATATCCTGATGATTTCAGCTTTGATCCGTGACCGGTAATGGCAGGGGTCTTGGGCACGGTCGGGCGATAAAGAGGTCAAATGCACAAACAATTCGGAACAGCACTGCCGGACTGGAAGCCGCCACCCCGGCCCATGGGCGAAGTTTTGACCGGGCAACATGTGCAATTGGAGCCGATGGACCCCGACACCCATGCGGCGGATTTATTCCGGGCTTATTCCGGGCAGGATCAGGTTTGGGATTATCTGCCCTATGGGCCGTTCAACTCGGCATCGGGCTATCACCGCTGGGCGAAGGAGGTGGCGACCGGCATGGACCCGCTGTTTTACGTGCTGCGCAACCGGGAAAGCGGGCATTGCGGTGGGGTGGCCAGTTATTTGCGGATCATGCCCGAGGCGGGGTCAATTGAGGTCGGGCATATCAATCTCGCACCGGAGATTGCCGGCAGCCGGGCATCGACCGAAGCTATGTATCTGATGATGGATTGGGCGTTCCGCGCGGGCTATCGGCGCTATGAATGGAAATGCGATGCGCTGAATATGCCGTCGCGGAAAGCCGCGCAACGCTTGGGGTTTTCCTACGAGGGGATTTTCCGGCAGGCCACGGTTTATAAGGCGCGCAACCGGGATACTGCGTGGTTTGCCATCATCGACCGCGAATGGCCGGCATTGCGGGAGGCTTATGCAGCATGGTTGGCGCCGCGCAATTTCGATGCGAACGGGCGGCAGAACGAACGGCTGGCGGATTTGACCGGCCTCGTCAGGGCGGCGTCGGACCCGGCGCTTTAGGGCGGCGGCTACCGGGTCGGTCGCTGCAGTGGTGCCACAGCAAGGCCGGTGCAGGTCACGCGGGTGGCGTGATCGTCGAACGCTCGACAGGTTATGGCACCCAGTCCGGTGTGAGGGGCGGGTGGCCTTGACGCCGGTCGCAGGTCTTGCGAAGCGTGACGGATCAGGAGAGTTTCATGGCCATCGCCAACCCGCACGCCTTTCAGTTCCTTGCCAACCGCCGGTCGCATCCGGCGAAGTTTTTCGTAGCCGGCGGTGCGGTGCCGGACCGGTCGGCGCTGGAGCCGATTTTGACGGCGGCGTTGCGGGTGCCCGATCATGGCAAGCTGGAGCCGTGGCGGCTGATCGTGCTGCGTGGCGATGCGATGCGGCGCTTGGGTCCGGTGGTTGCCGCACGGGCGCAAGCCTTGGGCTACGACGCCGAGATGGCCGCCAAGGGGCGGACGATTTATGATGCGGGCGGGTTGGCGGTGGTGGTGATCTCGGCCCCGAAAGGCTTCGATAAGGTGCCGGAGGTCGAGCAGCGGGCTTCGGCTTTCGCGCTGTGTCTGAATTTGGTCAATGCGGCGGAGGCGTCGGGCTGGGGGGCGTGCTGGCTGACCGGCTGGCCTGCGCATGACCCGGGCTTTGCCGCCGAGGCGTTTGGCTGCACCGGGGCGGAATTGGTGGCGGGGTTGGTGCATATCGGTACGCCGGGGGCAGAAGCGCCCGACCGGCCCAGGCCAGACCTCGCCCGCATTGTCGATTGGCGGGGGGTGTAGGGTGGTAATCGCCTGCTTTATCGCGGCCTTGGGCCAACTGACCGATGCGCGGTTTCTGCGGGTGGTGGTGCTGGGCGCAGGCTTGGCGCTGGGCTTGCTGGTGGCGATTTATCTGGGCCTGTTGGGCTTGGTGGAATGGTGGGTGCCGGGGCAGGTCACTCTGCCGGTGTTTGGCCCGATCACCGGGCTTGGCAAGGTGGCGGGGATCGGCTCGGCGATCCTGATGCTGGCGGTGTCGGTGTTCCTGATGGTGCCGGTGGCTGCGGCATTTTCTGCGCTGTTTCTGGAGCAGGTCGCCGAGGCGGTCGAGGTCGTGCATTATCCCGGGCCGCCGGCCAAGGCTTTGGGGTTCTGGGCGGGTTTAAGCGCGGGCTTTGGCCTGTTTGCGCTGATGCTGGTGGTGAACCTTTTGGCGCTGGGGTTCAGTTTCGTGCTGGGGCCGTTTGGTCCGGTGTTGTTCTGGGCGGTGAACGGCTGGCTCTTAGGGCGGGAGTATTTTATGCTGGCAGCACTGCGCCATGTGGACCGCATCGAGGCCAAGGCGCTGGTGGCGCGGCATTGGGGGACTTTGTGGCTGGCCGGCACGTTGATGGCGGCGCCGCTGTCGTTTCCGCTGGTCAGTCTGGTGGTGCCGGTGCTGGGCGCGGCCACGTTTACCCATCTGTTTCAGCGGTTGCGGGCCGCGTGAGGTTTTCGGGGGCCTCCTGACCCTGCGCGTCAGTGGCAGAGCCAACCCGGTCGCCCAGAGGCGCTGGGGTCGGATAGTCGCCGGGGTTCAGGGGCGCATTCCGAAAAGTGTGAAGCGGTTTTCGGATGAAATGCGCGCAAAAACAAAGGCCTAAAGCGGTTGTTTGATTCTTGTCAAACGCAAACCGCGTTAGGGGCGCTTTAGCAGGTGAAACACGTCGGTGTCGGTGACGCTGATCCAACCCGACAGGATGACCCCGCACATCAAGACCCACAGGACCAGGGTGATCCATGTCGTGAGTTTCGCCTTGCGGGCCAGTTGCGGGTCGGTCGGCGCGGAGGCGGCACTGC
>JAYTQA010000433.1:0-7120 GCA_043746955.1 bacterium
CAAGAGGCGGCCGGCGTCTACACCGCCTCGCTTCTGGTGGTCAACCGCAATGGCGCGGCGGAAAAGGGCTACCTTGGAATGCTGGCCGCCCGGTTGGGACTGGACCCGACCCTGGTGGCCCATCTGGAAGCCACGGTGCCGATGGCTGCGTGATCCGTCCAAACCCAAGCCGTCCACATGTGGACGCTTTTCTGAATCGTTTGAAATCAATGTCTTGGGTTTTTGCGTTCAACTTCTGTTAACCGAATGTGCGGGCCGCTTCATCACCAATTGCAGCCGCCCCCTGAATATGATCAAATTCCTCCAAAGCGGAGGAGCCTATGCGTGTCTTCATCAACGGCTTTGGCCGGATTGGCCGGTCGGTCCTGCGGGCTTGGGCGCAAAGACCTGAGGCGTGGCCGGGGTTGGAGATCGCCGGCATCAACGATATCGCCGCCGCCGACATGTGCGCCTATCTCTTCCAATACGATTCGGTTTTTGGCCCGTGGCGTGGCAGTGTCAGCCTGACCCCGGGCGCTCTGGTGGTCGATGGCCGCGCGATCCCCCTGCACCGCGCCCCGGATATTTCCGCGCTGGACCTCGCCAAGATCGACGTGGTGCTGGAATGCACCGGCCGCGCCGACATGGCGGAGGTGGCCTCCCGTGGTCTGCGTGCCGGGGCCAGACGCATCCTGATTTCCGGCCCGTCCAGCGCCGCCGACCTGACCGTGGTTCTGGGGGCCAATGCGGCGGCGCTCAAGGATCAGCGCATCGTCTCCAACGCCTCGTGCACCACCAACGCGCTGGCGCCCCTGGTCAAACTGCTGCACCAGAACTGGGGCGTGGTCACCGGCTCGATGACCACGATCCACTGCTACACCGGCAGCCAGCCCACCACCGATGCGCCCGCCGCCGATTATGCCCGCTCACGCGCCGCAGCCTTGTCGATGGTGCCGACCACCACCTCTGCGCAACGCCTGCTCGACAGCGTCCTGCCCGAAATCGCCGGCCGGATTGAAGCCTCCGCCGTCCGCGTGCCGACCGCATCGGTGTCGGCGGTCGATCTGGCGGTGCTGCTGGAACGCGTGCCGACCGCACTTCAGGTCAACGAGGCGCTGTGCCAAGCCGGTGGAGTCATCGGCACCACAACCGCCCCGCTGGTGTCATCAGACCTGCGCGCCCGGCCCGAAAGCATCATCATGGCCCTGCCCGAAACCCGGGTCACCAAAGGCGGTCTGGTCCGGGTGTTCGGCTGGTACGACAACGAATGGGGCTTTTCCAACCGGATGCTGGATGTGGCGCGGCGGATGGGCTGAGGGGCGGCGGGGTCAACCCCGCCCTACGAAAACCGGGTAGGGCGGGGTTCACCCCGCCGCCTCTAAACCCCGCCACTACAAGCTCCGACCGCAATTTCGACCGATCCAAGGTAGGACGGGGTTCACCCCGCCACCTCTAAACCCCTCAATCCCCCAAACCTCAAACCTTCGCCATATGCCCGCCCCACGGCCCGTGCTGGCCAGGCCCCGGAATATCCAGCCGCTCAAAGCCATGCGCGCCAAAGAAATCGCGCTGCGCCTGGATCATATTGGCCGTACTGCGCCCGGTGCGCATCATGTCAAACCACGCAAGGCCCGCCGACAGGGCCGGCAGCGGCAACCCGTCGGTCGCACCGGTCGCCACCGATTGGCGCAACCCCGGCGTCGAGGCCCGCAATTGGTCGGCAAAGTACGGCGCCAGCAAGAGCCCGCGCGCACCGTCCTGCTCCAAAGCCGTGGCCATGTCGTTGAGCATGCTGGAGCGGATGATGCACCCCGCCCGCCAAACCCTGGCAATCGCAGGCAACGGCAGATCCCAGCCAAACTCTTTCGAAGCCGCCACGATCAGCGCAAACCCCTGCGCATAGCACAGGATTTTGCCGGCAATCATCGCCTGCTCCAGCGCATCGACGCTCAGCGCGCCCTTGGCCAACCGCTGGGGCGCCGCGCCAAACATGGCCTCGCCCAACCGTCGCTCGTCCAGCCGGGCCGACACATTCCGCGCCATCACCGCCGCTTCGATCACCGGGATCGGAGCCGCCAAATTCTGGGCCTCAATCACCGTCCAGCGCCCGGTGCCCTTCTGACCCGCCTTGTCCAAAATCACATCCAGCATCGGATGCGCGCCGTCGGTGGCTTTACTGACAGCGGCGGAAATCTCGATCAGATAGCTTTGCAGCGGGCCTTGGTTCCAGCGGTCAAACACCGCCCCGATCTCTGCCGCAGTCCAGCCCAAACCATCGCGCATCACGCCGTAAATCTCGGCAATCATCTGCATATCGGCATATTCGATGCCATTATGCACCGCTTTGACGAAATGCCCCGCGCCGCCCGGACCCATCCAGGTGGCACAAGCGGTGCCCTGATACTTGGCCGAAATAGCCTCCAGCACCGGGGCCACCCGGTCCCAATCGGCCTTCTCGCCGCCGCCCATGATCGAGGGGCCATGGCGCGCACCCTCTTCGCCGCCCGAAACACCCATGCCCAGAAAATGCGGCCCCTTGATCTTGGCCTCTGCCGCTCGCCGGTCGGTGTCGTGGAAATTCGCGTTGCCTGCATCGATGATCAGATCATCCGCGCCCAGCAAGGGGCGCAAGGCCGCGATCTGGTCATCGACCACCGGCCCCGCCGGCACCATCAGAATGATCGACCTTGGGCTTGCAATCGCCGCCACAAAATCGGCCAGCGTGTCCGCAGCGATGATCCGCGCCGACAATTGCCCGGCATTGGCCTTGAAGGCGTGGGTGACCGAAACCGTCCGGTTCCACACCGCAATGTCAAAGCCCTTTTCGGCGATGTTCAAGGCCAGGCTGGCGCCCATGGTACCAAGGCCAATCAGCCCGATCTGCGCTTTGGTCATGGTCGCTGCACTCCCCTGCGGTTTAGTGCCAGCATGTAAAGACTTGTCGTCGCCGTAATGTAAAGCTGATGCTTGGCGCGTCCGCCAAAGCACAGGTTGGAAACGATCTCCGGCACCAGCACTTTTCCCAGCAACACTCCCTCGGGTGAGATGCAATGCACCCCGTCACCGGCCGAGGTCCAGATATTGCCGTCGCTGTCGGCCCGCAACCCATCCGAGGCCCCGGGGCTGACGACATGAAACACCCGGCCGTTGTTCGGACGCCCGGACCCCATGTCAAACACCCGGATGTGCTGCGGATCCGGCTGCCCCATCCGCCCGGTATCGGCCACATAGAGCAGGCTTTCATCCGGGCTGAACGCCAACCCGTTCGGGCAGTTGAAATCGGTCAACACCGCCGCAATCGTGCCATCCAGGCCGATCCGATAGACGTTGCACGGTAATTCCTGCTCGGATTTGAAACCCTCGTAATCCGACCCTATCCCGTAATGCGGGTCCGAAAACCAGATCGAGCCATCCGACTTCACCACCACATCATTGGGCGAATTCAACCGCTTGCCCTGATAGCCGTCGGCGAGCACGGTGACCGACCCATCCCACTCGGTCCGCGTGACCCGCCTTGTCCCATGTTCACAAGACACCAACCGCCCGACCCGGTCCCGCGTGTGCCCGTTGGCGTAATTCGACGGTGCGCGGTAGACCGATATCCCGACCTCCGGCGTCCAGCGCAGGATCCGGTTGTTCGGGATATCCGAGAACAGCAAGCACCCGGCATCGCCCAGCCACACCGGCCCCTCCACCCAGTCAAACCCGGTGGCGAGCCGTTTCAAGGGCGCGTTGAACATCACGAATTGCCCAAAGCGCGGATCATAACTCTCAAAGAATGCCATCGACTCCCCCTCCCGTTTGCCGCGACCCTAGCTGCCTTCAGTAAGGCGTGCTGCGGAAAAGTCGAATCCGGTTTTCCGCTGCCATCCCGCGATCCCTGAAAAACCAGGGGATGCGGATGTATCGATCCAAAAACTTCCTGCCCTCGGATCGCCAATCTGCCGATCCCCCGCCACCGTACCGCTCAAGCTACAGGCCAGTCTGCCATCGCGGATGCAGCCCAGCCCGGTCCCACCGCCCAAGCCTTCGGCAAACCCGAGTGCACCCCATCGCATGCGATCCTCATCCCGCCCGGTTCCGATCGCCATCAACCCGCCCAACGCCCCGACAGGTCCATGCCCGCCGCGGTTTCTTGACCCAATGGTAAAGTTATCGCCCCGCCCGGCACCCGGCACCTTGCCAGCCCACCGCCCGCCATGCGAACGTGAGGCTAACTCGGGAGGCACCGATGCAAACCCTCAACCCTGCCACGCTCAGCCATCACCTGCCCCAACTTGCTCCTGCCCGCAACCCCGGCATGGTTCTGGACCTCGATTGGGTGGCAAATGTTCAGGCCAACGCCTCCGCCATCGAACGGCGCGCGGCCACAATCAGCGGCCGGCGCAGCGTCAAAAAAGACTTTCAGGCCGCGTGGTTGCTCAAAGCCGTTTCGCTGATCGACCTGACCACCCTATCCGGCGATGACACCCCGGGCCGGGTCCAACGCCTGTGCGCCAAAGCCCGCCACCCGGTCCGCGCCGAACTGCTGGAGGCCTTGGGTGTAACCAACCTCACCACCGGGGCGGTCTGCGTCTACCACGCCATGGTCGAAACCGCTGTCCGCGCGCTGGAAGGCACCACCATCCCGGTCGCCGCCGTCTCGACCGGCTTTCCGGCCGGGCTCTCGCCCTATCCCCTGCGCATCGCCGAGATCGGCGCAAGTGTGCAGGCTGGTGCGAGCGAGATCGACATCGTCATCTCGCGCCGCCATGTCCTGACCCAGAACTGGCAAGCCCTCTACGATGAGACCCAAGAAATGCGCGCCGCTTGTGGCAATGCCCATATGAAAACCATCCTCGCGACCGGCGAGCTCGGCACGCTCAGAAACGTCGCCCGCGCCTCCCTGGTCTGCATGATGGCAGGTGCCGATTTCATCAAGACCTCGACCGGCAAGGAAACCGTCAACGCCACCCTGCCGGTCACCCTGACCATGCTGCGCGCGATCCGCGACTATGACGACCGCACCGGTGTCAAGGTCGGCTACAAACCCGCAGGCGGCATCGCCAAAGCCAAAGATGCGCTGGTCTATCTTGCGCTCGTCAAAGACGAACTGGGCCTGCCGTGGCTGCAACCCGACCTCTTCCGCTTCGGCGCCTCCTCCCTTCTGGGCGACATCGAACGCCAACTCGAACACCACCTCACCGGCCGCTACTCCGCCGCCCAACGCCATGCGATGGGCTGAGCCGCATGCCCAGCCGCAGCCGTTCACCCGGCCCAACAGCCCCAAGCCCAAGCCGCCGCCCGCCACCGCAAGCCCACACCACCCCCGCCCGGCTTGCAATTTCATCCGGGCAAAAATACTCCCGCCGGAGGCGCACCGCCCAACCGGTCGCCCCGCCCCAAATCCACACCGCTCCCGACCGCCTTGCGATTTCATCCGGGCAAAAATACTCCCGCCGGAGGCGCACCTCCCAACTGGCTCCAACCAGCCCAAGGACACTCAAATGACCGTCCGCGATATCTTCGACACCATGGCCTACGGTCCGGCCCCGGAATCCAATGCCGAGGCTCTGGCCTGGCTTGCCAAGCACAACGCCCGGTTCGGTCTTTGGATCGACGGCGCTTTCACCGCCCCCGGCCAAACCTTCGCCACCCAAAACCCCGCCACGGGCGATATCCTCGCCGAAGTCACCCAAGGCAGTGCCACCGAGCTTGACGCCGCCGTCAACGCCGCCCGCCGCGCCCAACCCAAATGGGCCAGGCTTTCTGGCCATCAACGCGCGAAAACCCTTTATGCCCTCGCCCGTCTGGTCCAGAAAAACGCCCGCCTGCTGGCCGTCCTGGAAACCATGGACAACGGCAAACCGATCCGCGAAAGCCGCGACATCGACATTCCCCTGGTGGCCCGCCACTTCTCCTACCACGCGGGGCTGGCCCAGCTGCTGGCCTCCGAACACCCCGACCTGCAGCCGGTGGGCGTCTGCGCGGCCGTGATCCCGTGGAACTTCCCGCTCCTGATGCTGGCGTGGAAAGTAGCCCCCGCGCTGGCCGCAGGCAACACGATCATCCTGAAACCCGCCGAATACACCCCCCTCACCGCCCTCCTGTTCGCCGAACTCAGCCGTGAGGCCGGCCTGCCCAAAGGAGTCCTGAACATCCTGACCGGCGATGGCGACACCGGTGCTGCGCTGGTAGCCCACCCCGGCATCGACAAGATCGCCTTCACCGGCTCCACCGCCGTAGGCCGCAAGATCAGAGAAGCCACCGCTGGCTCAGGCAAAGCCCTCAGCCTCGAACTCGGCGGCAAGAGCCCCTACATCGTGTTCGACGACGCCGACCTTGATAGCGCCGTCGAGGGTCTGGTCGATGCCATCTGGTTCAATCAGGGCCAGGTCTGCTGCGCCGGTTCGCGCCTCCTGATCCAGGAAGGCGTCGCCGACCGCTTCCACGCCAAACTGAAACGCCGGATGGACGGCCTGCGCCTCGGCGACCCGTTGGACAAATGCATCGACGTCGGCGCCATCATCGACCCGGTGCAACTGGCCAGCATCACGGCCCTCGTCGACGCCTGCAAAGACGGCCAGATTTACCGCGCCGCCACCCCGGTCCCCGTCGGCTGCTACTACCCGCCGACGCTGATCACCGGCCTCTCCGCCGCCTCGCCCCTGATGCAGGAGGAAATCTTCGGCCCGGTGCTGGTGTCGATGACCTTCCGCACGCCGTCCGAAGCCGTCGATCTCGCCAACAACACCCGCTACGGCCTTGCCGCCTCGATCTGGACCGAGAATATCAACCTCGCGCTCGACATGGCCCCGAAAATCAAAGCCGGGGTGGTCTGGGTCAACGCCACCAACCTGTTCGACGCTGCGGCCGGTTTCGGCGGCGTCCGCGAGTCAGGCTTCGGCCGCGAAGGCGGCTGGGAGGGCCTGCTCGCCTACCTCAAACCCAGCCACGCAGCCAAAGCCCTGGCCCGGATCAAACCCCGGCCCGAACCCGCCACCCCGCAAGTCCACGGCCCAGAGACGACAGGGATCGACCGCACCGCCAAACTGTTCATCGGCGGCAAGCAAGCCCGGCCCGATGGCGGCTATTGCCGGGCCATCTTCTCCGCCAAAGGCAAACTTCTCGGCCAAGTTGGGCTGGCCAACCGCAAAGACAT
>JAYTQA010000434.1:0-7113 GCA_043746955.1 bacterium
GCCGTCACAATCTGCAGCAGGGCAGCCGGGGTCGCCGCCGCAGCAACCGGCCCGGTCGCGGCCTTGGCCCGCACCACCGCTTGCGCCACGATCTGCGCGACACTTGCATCGGTCAGCAGAGCGGGTGGATAGGGCAGGTCGTGCAGGAACATCAGCGGGCTGTCGGTCCAGCCCGCGCCCTGATGGCTGAATTCAAACGGGTCATAGCTGTGAAAACTCCAGATCACATTATCGTCGTGCAAGACGGCAGGGTCCAACACCGCCAGCGCCTGCGGACCGCCCCAACACGCCCCCGACAAGACCAGCGGCAGCCTGGGCGCAGCCGCGCGCGCCACTGTGTGCAGCCGGGCGAGCTTGGCGGGCCAGTCAGAGGCTGCGGGGTTGGCAGTGATCACCTCGCAATCCTGGCTCGGCTCGTTCATCACCTCCAATGCGGTGACGTCGGGGTTCAGATCGGCAATCCGCCGCGCCACCTGGCCCACCATCTGCAGATAGGCGGTAAACAGGGTCGGCGAGGCCAGGATCGCAGCGATATCCCCGGTCTGGCCCGGATGGGGAAACGTGTGCAGGTCCAGAATGACTTTGAGGCCCGCCGCCTGTGCCTCCAGCACGCGCAGGCGCAGGTTGGCGAGCAAGCCTTCCTCGCGCGCTGAACCCGCCAAGGCGAGGAGCGGTGCCGGGTCAGCCGCGATCCGCAGGGTGTCAAAGCCCTGACCCTGCAACCGCGCAAAGCTGCCTTCCGGCAGGGTGCGCGGATAATCGGGATAGATGTCGAGAAAGCCGGGGGTGGCCACCATGTCCGGGACCGTTTTCCAGACGACCCAGACATCGGTGGAAAACCCGCGTTTGGGCGCGAAACGGTCGGCTGCGGTGTCGGCTGCGGCGGCGCAGGTGCTGGCCAGACCCAGCGCCCAAGTCAGCGCCCAAGTCAGGGCCCAAGTCAGGGCCGCGACGCGGAGTTTGGCGGTCATGTCACCCGCGCCCGCTGTTTGAATTCTGCCCGGTCCCAAGCGCCGGTCGCCATGATGCGTTGTAGGATCGCCACCGCACCGTCAACCTCCGCCGTGCCGATATAAAGCGGGGTGACGCCAAAGCGTAAGATGTCCGGGGCGCGGAAATCTCCGATGACACCTTGGGCAATCAGCGCCTGCATGATCGCGTAGCCCTCGGGGTGGCGGAAGCTGACCTGACTGCCGCGCATCGCATGGTCGCGCGGGGTGACCAGTTCCAGCATCGGGCACGCCGCCTCGACCCCGGCAATGAACCGGTCGGTCAAAGCGAGCGAGGCTGTGCGCAGGTCGTTCAGGTCAACCGCGTCCCAGATGTCCAGTGCGGCCTCCAATGCGGCCAGTTGCAGGATCGGCGGGGTGCCGACCCGCATCCGTTCGATGCCGGGGCCGGGGCGATAGAGGCGGTCAAAGGCAAACGGCGCTGCGTGGCCGAGCCAGCCGCTGAGGGCAGGTTGGGCCACCTCGGCATGGCGCGGCGCCACATAGATGAAGGCCGGGCCGCCGGGACCGGAGTTGAGGTATTTGTAGCTGCAGCCGACCGCGAAATCAGCCCCCCCGGCAGCCACGCCGACCGGAAATGCGCCGGCAGAATGCGCCAGATCCCAGATGATCAGCGCGCCCGCCGCATGGGCCCGGGCTGAGAGCATCGCCATATCATGCCGCCTGCCGGTTTTATAATCGACCTCGGTGATCAGCACCACCGCGACACTGGCGTCGATGGCTGCGGCCACCGCCTCCGGCACCACGGTTTTCAGGCGGTAAGTGCCGCCCAAGGTCTGGCACAACCCCTGCGCCATATAGAGATCGGACGGGAAATTGCCGGTGTCCGACAGGATCACCTGGCGTTTGGGGTTCATCTGCAAGGCCGAAGCCAGCGCCTGATAGACCTTGATCGACAGCGTATCGCCCATCACCACGTGGCCAGCCTCGGCCCCGATCAGCCGGGCCACCCGGTCGCCGACCCGGGCGGGCAGATCCATCCACCCGGCCTGGTTCCAACCCCGGATCAGCAACTGCCCCCATTCGTCGGTCATCACATGGGCCACCCGGGCGACAGCCGCTTTCGGCAGCGGCCCCAGCGAGTTGCCGTCCAGATAGATCACCCCGCCCGGCAGGTGGAACTGCGCCTTGGTGGTGGCAAAATCGGTGGTCATCCAGCACTCCTTTTGATTGAGGCTAAACCAGATCGTTGCATGGCGAAACCTCACTTTCCTTTAAGCTTGAATTATAGCGCGCCTGCTTGGCCTGTCCGGTCCGGTTTGCGAAATTCACGCTGCGCTGCAGGATAAGGTTGCATCCGGTTTTGCCCATGATATGCCCAAAAGCGAATGTCGGCCCGCAGATCCTGAGGCAGTTCCTCAGGCGGATCTTCGGTCTGCGAAACAGGAGGCGCGCGTGAAGATAGGGGCGTTGGCGGAGGTTTTTCCGGGCGAAAATCGCGTGGCGATGACGCCGGATTCAGCTTTGCAACTGATCAAGCTGGGGCATAGCTGCTGCGTGCAGTCCGGGGCAGGCGCGAAAGCCGGGTTCTCTGACGCTTTGTATCAGGGCGCCGGAGTCGCGGTTTTGCCCGATGCGGCGGCGCTGGTGGCAGCGGCCGATGTGTTGGTCAAGGTGCGCGGGCCGGAAGTGGCCGAGGCGCAGGTTTTGCGCGATGGCCAGACGCTGATCAGCTTTTTCTGGCCCGCGCAAAACCCCGAATTGCTGGCGATCGTCAAGGCGCGGGGGGCGACCGTGGTGGCGATGGACATGGTGCCGCGGATTTCGCGGGCGCAGAAGATGGACGCTTTGTCCTCGATGGCCAATATCGCAGGCTACCGCGCGGTGATCGAGGCCGGTGCCAACTTTGGCCGCTTCTTCACCGGTCAGGTCACGGCGGCGGGCAAGGTGCCGCCGGCCAAAGTGCTGATCGTCGGCGCAGGCGTGGCGGGACTTGCGGCCACCGGCACCGCCGTCTCGCTTGGGGCCATCGTGCATGCCTTTGACGTGCGCCCCGAAGTGGCCGAGCAGATTGAATCGATGGGGGCGCAGTTCGTCTACCTCGACTTTGCCGAAAGCCAGACCGATGGTGCGGCCACTGGCGGCTATGCCGCGCCCTCCAGCCCGGAGTTCCGTGAAGCCCAACTGGCCAAGTTCCGCGAGCTTGCCCCCGAAATGGACATCGTGATCACCACTGCGTTGATCCCGGGTCGGCCCGCGCCGAAACTGTGGACGGCGGATATGGTGGCTGCGATGAAGCCCGGCTCGGTCATCATCGACCTTGCGGCTGAACGTGGCGGCAACTGCGATCTGACCGTGATGGATGCAAAAGTGGTCAGCCCGAACGGCGTGACCGTGGTCGGCTATACCGACTTCCCGAGCCGGATGGCCGCCCAAGCCTCCACGCTTTATTCCACCAATATCAGGCATATGCTGACCGATCTTACCCCCAAGAAAGACGGCGTGATCTTCCACAACATGGAGGATGACGTGATCCGGGGGGCGACCGTCGCGAAGGGTGGCGAGATCACCTGGCCGCCACCGCCGCCCAAAATCGCAGCGATTGCCGCCGCCAAACCGAAAGAGAAGGTCAAGGAATTGACCCCGGTTGAAAGGCGCGCGGCTGAGGTTGCCACTTTCCGCAAGCAGACCATCAACCAGGTGAGCCTTCTGGTCGCGGGCGGTCTGATCACGGCGCTGATCGGAGCCAACGCGCCGTCTGACTTCATGCAGCATTTCATCGTGTTCGTGCTCGCGGTGTTCATCGGCTTTTCGGTGATCTGGAATGTCAGCCACGCGCTCCACACGCCTTTGATGTCGGTGACCAACGCCATCTCCGGCATCGTGATCCTGGGGGCCTTGTTGCAGATCGGCTCGGGCAACTGGCTGGTGGTGGCTTTGGCCGCGATTTCCGTGCTGATCGCCACGATCAACATCGTGGGCGGCTTTCTGGTCACACGCCGGATGCTCGCCATGTTCCAGAAGTCGTGAAGGGGTAAGCCATGAGCATTGGTATCTTAGAGGCTGCCTATATCGCGGCGTCAATTCTGTTCATTCTGGCACTGGGCGGGCTTTCGGGCCAGGAAAGTGCCAAACGCGCCGTTTGGTACGGCATCGCGGGCATGGCTTTGGCGGTTGGCGCTACGGTGCTGTCGCCCGATGTGGCCCATGTCTGGGTGATAGCACTGATGGTGGCGATCGGGGCGGTGTTGGGCTTTATCGTCGCCACACGGGTCCAGATGACCGAAATGCCGCAACTGGTGGCGGCTTTGCATTCGTTCGTGGGTCTGGCGGCGGTGTTCATCGGCTACAACGCCGATCTGGAACTGAGCCGGGTTCTGGCGATGGACGATGCCGGCAAGACGCTGCTGATCGGCTTTGCGCGCAAACTCGCGGCCAAGGACGCGCTGGAGCAATCCATCCTGCATGTCGAGGTGTTCCTCGGCGTGTTCATCGGCGCTGTCACCTTCACCGGGTCGGTCGTGGCGTTTGGCAAGCTGGCCGGTAAGGTGGACGGCAAGGCCAAAAAGCTGCCCGGCGGCCATGTGCTGAATGCCGGCGCTGCGATAGCCTCGCTGATCCTGTTGGTGTTTTACTTCAACGGCGCGGGAATTTGGTCGCTGATGCTGATGACGCTGTTTGCGCTGTTCATCGGCTATCACCTGATCATGGGGATCGGCGGGGCGGATATGCCGGTCGTGGTCTCGATGCTGAACAGCTATTCGGGGTGGGCTGCGGCGGCGATTGGTTTCACCTTGGGCAATGATTTGCTGATCGTGACCGGGGCGCTGGTCGGCTCCTCCGGTGCGATCCTGAGCTATATCATGTGCAAGGCGATGAACCGCAGTTTCATCAGCGTGATCCTTGGCGGCTTTGGTGGCTCGACCGGGCCGGCGATGGCGATTACCGGCGAGATGGTTGCCATCGACAGTGATGGGGTGGCTGCGGCGCTGAACGATACCGACAGCGTCATCATCATCCCCGGCTACGGCATGGCGGTGGCCCAAGCCCAACAGGCGGTCAGCGAACTGACCCGCAAGCTGCGCGCCAAGGGTAAGAAGGTGCGCTTTGCGATCCACCCGGTCGCAGGTCGCCTGCCCGGCCACATGAACGTGCTCTTGGCCGAGGCGAAGGTGCCCTATGACATCGTGCTGGAGATGGACGAGATCAACGACGATTTCCCCGCCACCGATGTGGCCATCGTGATCGGCTCGAATGACATCGTGAACCCGGCTGCCCAGGACGACCCGAACTCGCCGATCGCGGGCATGCCAGTCTTGGAATGCTGGAAGGCCAAGCTGGTGATCGTCTTGAAACGGGGTCAGGGCACCGGATATTCCGGCATCGAGAACCCGTTGTTCTACAAGGAAAACTGCCGGATGTATTATGGCGACGCCAAGAAGTCGCTCGACGTGCTGCTGCCGCTGATTGCCTGAGCCATGGGCAGCATCGCCCATCCCACCACCTGGCTGAACTCGGTGCCCAAAGGCGTCGTGGCGCTTGGCGTGGTCAGCCTGTTCATGGACATGTCGTCCGAGATGATCCACGCCCTGTTGCCGGTGTATCTGGTCGGAACACTTGGCGCATCGGCCCTGATGGTCGGGCTGATCGAGGGGATTGGTCAGGCGGTGGCGCAGACCACCAAGCTGTTCTCCGGCGTGTTCAGCGACCTCTCCGGCAAGCGCAAACCGCTCGCCGTCTTGGGCTATGGCTTGAGTGCGGTGACCAAGCCGATCTTCGCGCTGGCGGGCAGTGCGGGCTGGATTCTGGTGGCCCGCATCGGTGACCGGGTCGGCAAGGGCATCAGGGGCACGCCGCGCGATGCGATGGTGGCCGATATGGTGGAGCCGGCCAACCGCGCCGCAGCCTTCGGGTTGCGCCAGACCATGGACAGTTTCGGCGCGTTTGCCGGCCCGTTGCTGGCCATTCTCTTGATGGCGGCGTTTGCGCTGTCGATCCCGCAGATCTTCGCCATCTCGATCATTCCGGCAGCCCTTGCCGTCGCGGTGCTGGTCTATGCGGTGCAGGAACCCGAGGCGAAAAGCCCGCCCAAAGCCACCAAAATCGACCGCGCCGCCTTGGCACGGCTGGGGCCGGGGGTGTGGGGGGCCATCGGGCTTGGCTGTCTGATGACGCTGGCCCGGATTTCCGATGCGTTCCTCGTGCTGCGCGCCTCGGATGCCGGGATGACCACGCTGCTGATCCCGCTGGTGCTGGTGTTGGAGAATGCGGTGGATACCGCGACCTCGTGGCCGGTCGGCGTGCTGGCCGACAAGATCGGCAAGCGCGGACTGCTGCTGGCGGGCTTTGCGGTGCTGGCGCTGGCCAACCTGATCCTTGGCCTGTCGAGCGGCCTGCCCGCCATCATGCTGGGTGTCGCCCTTTGGGGTCTGCACATGGGCCTGACCCAAGGCCTGCTTGCCGCCATGGTGGCAGAGGCCGCCCCGCCCGATCTGCGCGGCACGGCGTTTGGCATGTTCAACATCCTGACCGGCGTGGCCCTGCTGGCGGGCAATGCGCTGGCGGGCGCTGCGTGGACGATCTGGGGCGCGCCCGCCACGTTCCTGCTGGCCGCTGGCCTTGCCGCAGTTTCCTTGCTGGCAGGGCTGGCAAGACGGCCCGGCAAAGCCTGACCGTCCGGTTCGAAGCACCCGGCCCGGCCAGACTGCAAGTTCAGGCCAAGGTGCCAGACTTGCGCCGCCGGGTAAGGACGCCCAAGCCTGCCAAAGCCGCCAGCAACATCAAACTCCCAGCCGGAACCGGAACCGCGGCGGTATCGACGCGTACCCCAAAGGATGCCGGAAGACCGCCAAAACCGTTGCCCGAGACCGAAAACAAATAGGTTCCGGCACTGAGCAAGGTCTGGAAATGGGTAAAGCCTGCGTCCAGCCAGTTGGGGTCGAATATGCCGAAGAATTCTCCGATTCCCAAAGGCACCGCGACAGGTGAAACACCCAAAGACGACGTGCCACTGATATCGCCAGAGATGGTCCAGATGTCGCTCACGATGCAGCAGTCTGTCAGCGAAAAATAACTGGCGCTGGTCGTTGTGAAGTTGAATGAGAGCACATCACTTACGCTGAAGATCGTGCCATTGACCCAACCTGCATCGGGCGCAATCGCA
>JAYTQA010000435.1:0-7106 GCA_043746955.1 bacterium
CCCAGCTGGTGGCAAAGCTGCTGCCGCCGGTGGCGACCAAAGCCAGCACGGTGGCGCTCGCGAGCCAAAGCGACAGGCCGGTCAGATGCAGGACCAGCCCGGTCCACAGGCACAGCGCGGCCAGCTTGGCCCCGGCGGGCAGGCTGTGGGCCCAGGTCTTATGGGGCGAGGTCAGCGTCAGCATCTGCGGCTCCCCTATCGGCCATCGCGGCGGTGAAGGCGTCCAGCACCGCAGGTGCCGGGCCATCGGCGATCACCCGGCCCGCCTCCAGCCAGATCACCCGGTTGGTGGTGGCCACAGCGGCAGGGTCGTGGCTGACGGTGATCACGCGCTGCGCCAGACCGGCCAGCCGGCGTTTCAGGCGGGCCTGCGCGGGCAAGTCCAGCGCTGCAAACGGTTCGTCCAGCAGCAGGGTCGCGGGTGCCATCGCCAACACGGCCATCAGGCACAGATACTGGCGCTGGCCGTGGCTGAGGGTGTGGGTTGCGGCATCAAACCAATGCGCGCGGCTTTCGCTGGCAAGCAGAGCGCGGACTTTGGCCTGCGCCGCAGCGGAGGTTTCACCCATCTGGGTCAGCCCGAACGCCAGTTCTTCGCCGACGGTCGGGAATAGGATCTGATGGTCGGGGTTTTGGAACAACACGCCCAACTGGCAGAGCATCGCTTTACGGTCGCGCGTCGGGTCCAATCCGGCGACCCGCACCGTGCCGGAACTGGGCGAAACCAGCCCGGCGATCAGGCGCAACAGGCTGGTCTTGCCCGAGCCGTTGCGGCCCACGATGCCGATCCGCGCCTCGGTCAAGGTCAGGGAGATGCCCGCAAGGATCACCTTGCCCGCCACCGCAAAGCCCGCCCCGTCCAGCACGATTGCCGCTTCTGTCATCCGCGCCTCGCATGTCCCAAAGCGCCTCTACCCTCCCACCCGGCCAATCGCAAAACAAAAAGGCGGCCCCGATGAACCGCCTTTCCTTATTTTCTGTCCAAAAATATCCCACCGGAGGTCTGGAGGGTGTGAAACCCTCCAGCGCTCGCAACCCGCGCGACCTTAGCGGTTTTGCGCGGCCGCCACCGAGTCTTCCAAAATCGCCATCGCTTCGGCGAAATGCGCATCAGGGATGGTGATCGGGGCCAAAAACCGCACCACGTTGCCGTAAACCCCGCAGGTCAAAAGGATCAGGCCGCGCGCCTGCGCTTCGTTCTTCACCCGGTTGGTGAAATCTGGGTCGGGTTCGTGGCTGGCGGGGTTGGCAAATTCGACCGCGACCATGAAGCCCGGGCCGCGGATGTCGGAAATCTCGGGCGTGGTCGACCGGATCGATTCCAGTTTCTGTTTCAGGCGACTGCCAAGCTCATTGGCCCGCGCGCACAGCTGTTCTTGCTCGATCACGTCCAGCACGGCATGGGCTGCGGCAATCCCGATCGGGCTTCCGCCATAGGTGCCGCCCAAGCCGCCGGGGTGAGCGGCGTCCATCAGGCTGGCGCGGCCGGTGATGGCGGCAATCGGAAAGCCGCCGCCGAGGCCCTTGGCCATGCAGGTGATGTCGGCGGCCACCCCATAGCTTTCCATCGCGAACAGGGTGCCGGTGCGGGCGAAACCGGTCTGCACCTCATCGGCGATCATCACGATGCCATTGTCTTCGCACAGCTTGCGGATGGCTTTCACCAGGTCGAGCGGGGCTGGGTAAAAGCCGCCCTCACCCTGCACCGGTTCGAAGATAATCGCCGCGACCCGGCCCGGATCAAGGTCGGCCTTGAACAGCTTGGTGATCCCGGCCATCGCATCGGCGGTGGTGACCCCATGGACGTCCTGCGGGAACGGCACATGCCAGACATCGGGCATCATCGCGCCGAAGCCCTTTTTATAGGGCTCGACCTTGCCGGTCAGCGACATGCCCATGAAGGTCCGGCCATGAAACCCGCCGCCAAAAGCTACGATGGCAGACCGGTTGGTGGCGATGCGCGCGACCTTGATCGCGTTTTCCACCGCTTCCGCGCCGGTCGTCACGAAGACGGTTTTCTTGGGGTAGTTGCCCGGAACGGCGGCGTTCAGGCGTTCGGCGAGGTGGATGTAATTCTCGTAGGGCAAGATCTGATGGCAGGTGTGGGTGAACTTTTCCAACTGGGCATGGACGGCGGCCATCACCTTGGGATGCCGGTGGCCGGTGTTGACCACCGCGATACCGGCGGCAAAGTCGATATAGCGGTTGCCCTCGATATCCCACACTTCGGCGTTCAGCGCGCGGTCGACGTAGATCTGGGTCTGCACACCGACCCCCCGGGCGATGGATTCGGTCCGGCGCAGGGCAACATCGGCATTCTTCATATTCATCTCCTGAATGCCGCGGGATCGGCGCAGCTTTGCAGATATTTGATCAAACTTTCAGGTTCGCTTCAATCCCACCAGCGGCCTATTTCAGCCAAAGGCGACGGTTCTGGCGGGTTCTGCTGGGTTCTACTAGGTTCTGTGGCTGTCTTCATGCTTCGTTAACGATCTTGCGGGCAGTCTGGGCAGCAGTCTGGACCGGCAGTCTGGACTGGCAGTCTGGCGGCAATGGAGCCCAACCCCCGATGCGCGATGACGACCCCGCCCTATGGCTGCAACTGATCCGGTCGCGTCGGATCGGGCCGGCCACGTTTTACCGGATGCTGGCCGATCATGGCGGGGTCGAGGCGGCGCTGGCGGCTTTGCCGGGCATCGCCAAAGCGGCCGGGGTGGAGGGCTATGAGATTTGCCCACACGGCGTGGTGAAACACGAACTGGCCCAGGGGCGGGCGGCCAAGGCGCGGCTTTTGGTCCATGGCGGGCCGGGCTATCCTGCGGCATTGATGGATGTCGCCGATGCGCCGCCGGTTTTGTGGGCGCAGGGCGATATTTCGCTGTTGGCGCGGCCGATGGTGGCTTTGGTTGGTGCCCGGAACGCCTCGTCTTTGGGGCTGCGGATGGCGCGCAAACTGGCCGAGGCTTTGGGCGGGGCGGGTCAGGTCGTGGTGTCTGGCCTGGCGCGCGGGATTGATGCCGAGGCGCATCAGGCCAGCCTTGCCACCGGCACGGTGGCGGTGCAGGCGGGCGGGGTCGATGTGATTTACCCGGTGGAAAACACCGACCTTGCGGCGGATATTCTGGCGAAGGGTTGCCGCGTGTCGGAACAACCGATGGGGATGCAGCCGCAGACCCGGCATTTTCCGCAGCGGAACCGAATCATCTCAGGCCTTTCGCGCGGCGTGGTGGTGGTGGAGGCTGCGGCGAAGTCCGGCAGCCTGATCACCGCAGAAATGGCGCTGGAGCAGGGCCGCGAGGTGTTCGCGGTGCCGGGCCACCCGTTTGATGCCCGTGCGGCGGGTTGCAACCGGCTGATCCGCGATGGTGCTACTTTGGTGCGCTATGCGCAGGATATTTTCGATGTGCTGGGGATTGACCCGAAAATGGCGGTTGCGCGCGCCATTATGGCCGAAGATCGGGTGCTGGCGACGCCGCCCCCCGGCCCAATTCCCGCGCGCCGCGCTTTGGGCGATATGGCTCAGATCCATGGCCTGATCCTCGCCCGGCTCGGGCCGTCGCCGATGGCGGAAGATCAGCTGATCCGCGATCTGGCGCTGCCACCGGCGGCTTTGACCTCGGAACTTCTGACCCTGGAGCTGGAAGGCAAGATTGAACGCCAGTCGGGCGGGCTGATAGCGCGGGTTTAGCCCGGCCTGAAACACTGCCCAGTCGCCGCCAAACGCTCAGCCAGTCGCCCCGATACGCTCCGCCAGTCGCCCCTCCCCAAAACGCCTAACCAGCCAATCCCCCCGGCCGCCGCCTCCCCAGTCGCCCTCTTCCAAGCGCTCGGCCAGTCGCTCCCATCAGCGCTCAACCAGCCGCTCCCCATTTGGCGTGCCAAATCGCCGGCAATTCGTGCGGTTGACATTCTCCGCCGTTGCCTCACATCTTGCCGCGCCGTGCAGGTGGCCAACCCGTGTTCTGGTCCTGTAGGCTTTGGTGAAAGGAATTCCATGCCTGTCGTCGTTGTCGAATCCCCGGCCAAAGCCAAGACAATCAACAAATATCTCGGCAGTAACTACACGGTCCTGGCCTCGTATGGCCATGTCCGCGACCTGCCGCCCAAGGATGGCTCGGTCAACCCCGACGACAATTTCGCCATGATGTGGGAGGTCGCCGCCGACAGCCGCAAGCACCTCAAGGCGATCACCGAGGCGCTGAAAACCGATGATGAGCTGATCCTCGCCACCGACCCTGACCGCGAGGGCGAGGCGATTTCCTGGCATTTGACCGAGGCTTTGGCCAGCGTGATCAAGAAGGGCAAGAAGGTCAGCCGGGTGACCTTTAACGCGATCACCAAGTCCGCCGTCACCGAAGCCATGTTGCATCCGCGTCAGGTCGATCAGCCGCTGGTCGAGGCTTACCTTGCGCGCCGGGCTTTGGACTATCTGGTGGGCTTTACCCTGTCGCCGGTCTTGTGGCGCAAGCTGCCGGGGGCCAAGTCTGCGGGCCGGGTCCAGTCGGTCTGCCTGCGCCTGATTGTCGAGCGCGAGATGGAGATTGAAGCCTTCCGCGCCCAGGAATTCTGGAGCGTCGGGGTGGCTATGACCACGCCAAGGGGCCAGGAGTTCGAGGCGCGGCTGGTGCTGCTCGGCGGCCGCAAGTTGGATAAATTCGACATTCCAACCGCGACTGCGGCGGAACTGGCGGTTGCAGCTATTCATAAACGAACATTTTCAGTGCATGGCGTGGAAAAGAAGCCCGCCAGCCGCAACCCCTATCCGCCGTTCATGACCTCAACCCTGCAACAGGAGGCCAGCCGCAAATATGGCATGGGCGCCAAGGCCTGCATGTCGACAGCACAACGGCTCTATGAGGCCGGGCTGATCACCTATATGCGCACCGACGGGATTGATATGGCGCCCGAAGCGGTGATGGCCGCACGCGACGAGATCCGCGCGCGGTTCGGTGCAAGTTATGTCCCCGACTCGCCCCGCATGTACAAAAACAAGGCCAAGAACGCGCAGGAAGCCCATGAGTGCATCCGCCCGACCGAGATGTCCGCAGCACCCGAAAAGCTGCGGCTGGCGGAGGTGGATCAAAAGCGGCTCTATGATCTGATCTGGAAGCGCACGATTGCCAGCCAGATGGCGGCGGCGCGGATGGAGCGGACCGTAGTGGAACTCCTGTCGCCCGATGGTCAGGTGGGATTGCGCGCCAATGGGCAGGTGGTGTTGTTTGATGGCTTCCTGAAAGTCTATGACGAAGGCCGCGATGACGAGGATGGCGAAGAGGGCCGTCTGCCGCAGATCATGCAGGGTGAGGCGGCAGAAAAGCGTTCAGTGACGCCGGAGCAGCACTTCACCCAAGCCCCGCCGCGTTATACCGAAGCGACTTTGGTCAAGCGGATGGAAGAATTGGGGATCGGGCGGCCTTCGACCTATGCCTCGGTGATCACCACGATTCAGGACCGCGAATATGTCCGCAAAGACAAGAACCGGTTGATTCCGGAGGATAAGGGGCGGCTGGTCACAGCGTTCCTGACCAACTATTTCCGGCGCTATGTCGAGTATGATTTCACCGCCGATCTGGAGACCGAACTGGATGATGTATCGGCGGGCAGCCGGACTTATACCGAAGTTCTCAGCCGGTTCTGGCGCGACTTCAACGCGGCGATTGCCGAAACTGCTGATCTGCGGATTGGTGAGGTGCTTGACAAGATTGATGAATTTCTGAGCCCGCACCTGTACCCGCCCCGTGCGGATGGGTCAGACCCGCGCATCTGTCAGGTTTGCGGCACCGGGCGTCTGCATCTGAAAACGGCCCGCTCCGGTGGGGCGTTCATCGGTTGCGGCAATTATCCGGAGTGTCGGTATACCAGGCCGATTTCCGGCAATGAAGAAGGCGGTGTCGATGGCCGGGTTCTGGGGCAGGAGGCTGGCTTGGACATCTCGCTGCGCTCTGGCCGGTTCGGGCCTTATGTGCAAAAGGGCGAGGCGACCGAAGCGGCTCCGAAGCCGCCACGCGCCAGCCTGCCGAAGGGCTGGGCGGCCGAGAGTTTGACGTTGGAGCGGGCGGTGGAGTTGTTGAGCCTGCCGCGCGTGGTGGGGCTGCACCCGGCGGATGGGGTAGTCGTGGAGGCGGCGATCGGGCGGTTCGGGCCTTATGTCAAGCACGGGGCGGTCTATGCCAACATTCCCGATGTCGAGGAGGTTTTCACCATCGGGATGAACCGCGCGGTCGAGGTTCTGGCACAAAAAGCGGCGGGGCGGCGCGGCGGGGCGGTGGCTGGTCCACTGAAAGAACTGGGCGACCATCCCGATGGCGGCGCTATTTCCGTGATGCCGGGGCGCTATGGGGCTTATGTCAAATGGGGCAAGGTCAATGCCACCATCCCGAAAGCCGGCGATCCGATGACGGTGACGCTGGAAGAGGCGCTGGCGCTGATCGTGGAAAAGGCCGGCAAGTCGCCGGTGAAGAAGTCCGCGCGCAAGGTGGCGGTGAAGGCTCGGGCGGCGGTCAAGACTGGGGCGGCGGTCAAGCTGGCCAAACCGAAGGCTGCGGCCAAGCCCACGGTGGCAAAATCGACGCAAGCCAAGGCGACGGCTGCCAAAGCGACGGCTGCCAAACCGAAGGTGGCGGCGAAACCGAAAGCTGCGGCGAAACCGAAAGCTGCGGTGAAACCGAAGGTGGCGGTGAAACCGAAAGCTGCGGTGAAAAAGACAGTTCAGAAAGTAGCTGAAGGATAGCCTGCAAGCTGCTGATACTACAGTATTTTGTGGATTTGGCCTTGCCTTGGGTTGATCAGCCGACCCATCAGCGAGGCGGCTTTGACCACGCCGATTTTCTGGCCGTCGTGGGTGACCGCCAGTTCGGTCACACCCTTGGCCAACAGGTCCATCACCGCCTTGACCGGCAGTTCGCAGTCGACGGCGGCGGCGGCATTGGTTTCGCCGGTCTCCATCACATCGCGCGCGGTCAGCACGGCCAAAGGGTTCATGTGGGCGACGAAATCGGCGACGTAATCGCTGACCGGGTTGGCGATAATCTCGCGCGCGGTGCCGATTTGCACGATCCGTCCGCCCTCCATCAAGGCGATCCGGTCGCCGAGTTTGAACGCCTCAT
>JAYTQA010000436.1:0-17661 GCA_043746955.1 bacterium
CTCGCGCTTGGGCCACATGCGGGTGACGTGTTGGCGCTCTCCGGCAGGCAAGGCCGAAGGGTGAGTGCGCTGCCAGTCCAGCAGGTCTTCCACGCTGTCCGTCCCCACGCAGAGTTTCAGGATATTGATATGGTCCAGCACGCCGATTCCCCCAAGATGAAGTAGAGTGTAGGGGATGTGCCCCCAAGATCAAGGTCGGCTTTGGCAAAAGGCTGACCCTGCGCTGCCGCGTTGGTGTGGCAAAACGGCGTCGATCAGCCCAAATCCCCGCGGAGTTCGCTGGGTTTTCAACCAGAGCGTGCCAGCGCCCAGCCTGCGGCATTTTGGCGGGAAGTTACGGATGACACTGGCGACCATCGCAAACGACGGGCAGCGGGGGGTGATTGGCCCTGACGCCAACACCATCAACACCTGGCGCAAAGGCTAACCGATCAACCGGGTGGATTACGATCACCCATCACCCGGTTCTGTATGCCAAGGGGGGGCGTCGCCTGCGATTGGCCAGACCCGGAAGTGCTACGGGGGCAGAGTTATCCCGCGCGGGCGGGTCGCTGGGCAGCTTGTGTCCATACCGGCCCGCAGGATTTCGGGGTCGAAGGGCCAGGTCGGTCGCAATGGCTGCGGCCTGACCGATTGCCGGAACGTTGCCGGTGAAGGTGGTCTGATCGGTGTGGCCGACCCCTACCTGCAAGTTGACCAGGGCGGGAGCATCGCGTATCTTGTGCTTTCTGTCACCGCATCCCCAAGCATTCGACAAAGGTTCCGCCATGTCCCGTTTCGCAGCCCCGATCGCCGAGCAAATCTGGGACATGAAGTACCGGCTGAAAGCGGCAGATGGCGCGGCGGTTGACGCATCGGTCGAGGATACCTGGCGGCGGATTGCCCGGGCTTTGGCTGCGGTTGAGGCGGAGCCCGCGCTGTGGGAGGACCGGTTTTATGCCGCACTGGACGGGTTCAAATTCCTGCCCGCAGGCCGGATCACCGCTGGGGCGGGTACTGGCCGCGCGGTGACCCTGTTCAACTGCTTTGTGATGGGCACGATCCCCGACACGATGGCCGGCATCTTCGAGGCGCTGAAAGAGGCGGCCCTGACGATGCAGCAGGGCGGCGGGATCGGCTATGACTTTTCCACCATCCGGCCCAAAGGGGCGGAGGTGAAGGGGGTGGCGGCGGATGCCTCGGGGCCGTTAAGTTTCATGGATGTCTGGGATGCGATGTGCCGGACTATCATGTCTGCCGGCAGCCGTCGCGGGGCCATGATGGCCACAATGCGCTGTGATCACCCCGATATCGAAGCGTTCATCGAGGCCAAGAAAGACCCCGCCCGTCTACGGATGTTCAATCTATCGGTGCTGGTGACCGACCCGTTCATGGCGGCAGTCAAGGCGGATGGAGCCTTTGAGCTGGTCTTTGAAGGCCGGGTTTTCAAGACGCTCCAAGCCCGCGACCTGTGGAACCGGATCATGCGCAACACCTTTGATTTTGCCGAACCGGGGGTCATTTTCATCGACCGGATCAATGCGGCGAACAACCTGAACTATGTCGAGACGATTGCCGCGACCAACCCGTGCGGAGAACAGCCCTTGCCACCTTATGGCGCGTGTTTGCTCGGATCGGTCAACCTGCCGACTTTGGTTTCCGGTGCCTTCACTGGCACCGCCGCGCTGGACCTCGGGGGCTTGGATGACCTCGTGCGGATGGCGATCCGGATGATGGACAACACGGTGGACGCCAGCCGGTTTCCATTGCCGCAGCAGGCGGCGGAGGCGCGGGCCAAGCGGCGGATTGGCTTGGGGGTGACCGGCCTTGCGGATGCGTTGCTGATGGTGGGCTTGCGCTATGGCTCGGTGGAGGCGGCCGCACAGACCAAGGCTTGGATGCACGCGATTGCGCGGGCGGCTTATCTGGCCTCGGTCGATCTGGCGCAGGAAAAGGGCGTTTTTCCGCTGTTTGAGGCGGAGGCCTATCTCGCTTCTGGCAATATGATGGCGATGGACGGCGACGTGCGGGATGCGGTGCGCAAGCATGGCATCCGCAATGCGCTTCTGACTTCGGTCGCCCCGACCGGCACCATCAGCCTGTATGCCGGCAACGTCAGTTCGGGGATCGAGCCGGTGTTTGCCTATGCCTATACCCGCAAGGTCTTGCAGAAAGACGGCAGCCGGACCGAGGAGGAGGTCGTCGACTACGCCGTCCGGTTGTGGCGCGAAACCCACGGCGCGGCAGCTTTGCCGGACTACTTTGTGAATGCGCAGACCCTGCCGCCGCTGGACCATGTCCGGATGCAGGCGGCGGCGCAAAGGTGGATTGACAGCAGCATCTCCAAAACCATCAACTGCCCGGAGGACATCAGCTTTGATGACTTTGCCGAGGTCTATATGGCCGCCTGGGATCAGGGCTGCAAAGGCTGCACGACCTATCGGCCCAATGCGGTGACCGGATCGGTGCTGACGGTATCGGAAAAAACCGACAAACCCGCGCAAGCCGTGGCCCCGACCGGGGGCGAGGTGGTGTATCTGTCCGACCCGCTGGATCGACCAGCGGCACTGGAGGGCAACACCTACAAGGTGAAATGGCCGGGGTCGGAACATGCCCTCTATATCACGGTGAATGACATTGTGATCGCAGGCCACCGCAGGCCGTTTGAGGTGTTCATCAATTCGAAAAACATGGAGCATTTCGCCTGGACCGTGGCTTTGACCCGGATGATTTCGGCGGTGTTCCGGCGCGGCGGCGATATTTCCTTTGTGGTCGAGGAGTTGAAGGCGGTGTTCGACCCGCGCGGCGGGGCGTGGATGGACGGGCGCTATATCCCCTCGATCCTCGCGGCCATCGGCGGGGTGATCGAACGCCACCTGATCACGATCGGGTTTATCGAGGGCGAGGGGCTGGGGCTGAAATCCGACCCCAAGGCCGAGGCTATGGTGGTCGGAGCCGCGCCCCGGGGGGCCGCCTGCCCGAACTGCGGGGCCTATGAGTTGCGGATGGTCGAAGGCTGCATGACCTGCGGCAATTGCGGGCATTCCAAGTGCGGCTAAGGGGGTAAGCGGCGATTGCCCCCGGCCGGCCAAGCGCATCCGCAGCCCGCCCCGCCGATTTTGCTGCCTTACGCCGACGCAGCGTTCAGGTCGGTCAGGTCTTGAGCTGACAGACTTAGGCTGGCCGCAGCCACAAGGTCGGTGACTTGGGCGGCGCTGGTGGCGGAGGCGATCGGGCCGGTCAGGCCGGGTTGGGCTGCGACCCAGGCGAGGGCCACTTGGGCCGGGTTGGCTTGGTGGCGGGCGGCCACGTCATCCAAGGCTGACAGAATGGCAAAGCCGCGCGGGGTCATGTAGCGTTCCAGGGCTCCGGCGCGGGTTTTGCCGGTGATGTCGGCTTTGTGGCGGTAAAGGCCGGACAGGAAGCCGGAGGCGAGGCCGTAATAGGGCACGACGCCGATGCTTTCGGCGCGGCAGAGGTCCAGCAGCGGGCCCTCCAGCAGATTGCGGGTGTAAAGGTTGTATTCGGGCTGGATCGAGGAATAGCGCGGCAGTCCCTCGGCATCTGCGGTCTTGAGGGCACCTTGCATCTGCACCACCGAAAAGTTTGAAGCGCCGATGGAGCGGACTTTGCCCGCCTTGATGAGCCGGTCATAGGCGGCCAGCGTTTCGGCGTGCGGCGTCTTATCGTCAGGGCGGTGCGAGAAGTAGTGGTCAATGGTCGCGACGCCAAGCCGTTTCAGGCTGCCCTCAACGGCTTGTTCGATCCAACGGGCCGATAGACCTAAGGCAGGCAGGCCGCTTGCGTCCAGCCCCATGTCGCTGCCGACTTTGGTGATCAGCACAATGCCGTGGCGCTTGCCGGGGCGCGATTTCAGCCAGCGGCCAATCATGGTTTCACTTTCGCCACCCTGATGGCCGGGCACCCAGCGGGAATAGACATCCGCCGTGTCAATCGCGTTCAGCCCGGCGTCGGTCGCAGCATCCAGCACGGCGAAACTTGCGGCTTCATCCGCCGACCAGCCGAACACATTGCCGCCCAGCACGATGGGCGCTACGGTCAGGCCAGAACGGCCAAGGGGGCGATGCTGCATGGCGCACTCCTGCGGTTGGGTTGGGGGATGGTCTAGCGCGTTTGGAGGTTGGGGGGTAGCGGTGGCGCGCCAAATTGGGCTGCCGCCGTGGACCTTGGCCTGCGCCGCCGCGTGATATGCGAGAGAATTTTGGGGGAAGCCATGAAAATGCATCATCTGGGCCGGTCGGGCCTGCAAGTGTCCGAACTTTGCCTCGGCTGCATGTCGTTTGGCGAGCCGGGCCGGGGCGGGCATCCATGGACGCTGCCGAAAGACGAATCGCGGGTCATTTTGAAGCAAGCGATTGAGGCCGGGATCAACTTCCTCGACACCGCCAACGTCTATTCCGATGGTTCTGCCGAAGAGATCATGGGCGAGGTGTTGTGGCACATCGCCCGGCGGGATGAGATCGTGCTCGCGACCAAGGTTCATGGCACGATGCTGGCCGAACCGCAGATGCGCGGTCTGTCGCGGCGGGCAATTTTGCACAACATAGATGCCAGCCTCAAACGGCTGCGGACCGATCATGTCGACCTCTATCAAATCCACCGCTGGGACAATGACACGCCGATTGAGGAGACGATGGAGGCGATGCACGACGTGGTGAAATCCGGCAAGGCGCGCTACATTGGCGCGTCAACCATGTGGGCGTGGCAGTTTGCCAAAGCTCAGGCAGTCGCGCGGACGAATGGCTGGACCCGGTTCGTGTCGATGCAGAACCAGATCAGCCTCCTGTACCGCGAGGAGGAGCGGGAGATGGTCCCGCTTTGTTTGGATCAGGGCGTGGGGCTGATCCCGTGGAGCCCGATTGCGCGCGGCAAACTCGCGCGCCCGGCCGGGGTGCAGACCCCACGGACCGCGCAGGACCGCTATATGAAGTTCCTGTTTGATGCGACCGCCGCCGCAGATGCCCAGGTTATCGGCGCGGTTCAGACCCTGGCTGGCGAACTGGGCCGACCGATGGCGCAGGTGGCGATGGCTTGGGTCCGCCAAAAGACCGGGGTGACCGCCCCGATCATCGGCGTAACCAAGCCGGAACAGTTGGCCGATGCGATTGGCGGACTGGATTTGGTGCTGACACCGGGCCAGATAGCTGATCTGGAGGCACGCTATGTGCCGCATGTGCCACTCGGGCAGGATTGAAGGACCAACGCCATGACCCATCCCGCTTTTGTAGCAGGCCGCACGGCCGTGATCACCGGCGCCGCCTCCGGCATAGGGTTTGCCGCCGCCGAGGCGGTGGCAGCCATGGGCATGGCGGTCCTGATGATCGACCTGCCCGGTGAACGGCTGGAGCAGGCGGCGGCGCGGCTGGCCGCCAAAGGTGCCACGGTCTGGGCGCAGGGTGCCGACGTGTCCGACCTTGCAGCACTGGAGATGGTGGCGGCAGCGGCGGTGGAACTGCCGCCGGTGACGGTCCTGATGAACAATGCCGGGATCGGGCTTGCGTCCACCACCCTTGGCGGGGCTGCGGCGTGGCGGCGGACGCTGGGGGTGAACCTGTGGGGGGTGATCCACGGCACGATGGCATTTTCGGCGGGGATGATCGCCCACGGCGAACCGGCGCTGATCGTCAACACCGGCTCCAAACAGGGCATCACGACGCCGCCGGGCAATCCGGCCTATAACATCAGCAAAGCCGGGGTGAAGTCGTTCACCGAGGCATTGGCGCATGAATTGCGCAACGGGGCGGGTCAAGTTTCGGCGCATCTGCTGATCCCCGGCTGGGTGCATACCGGGCTGACTGCGGCGCGTGGAGCGCCGAAGCCTGCGGGTGCTTGGACGCCAGAGCAGACGGTGGCGTTTATGCTGGCAAGCCTTAGCCGGGGCGATTTCTATATCCTGTGCCCGGACAACGACGTCCCGCGCGGGTTGGATGAAAAGCGCATCGTCTGGGCCGCGGGCGATATCATCCAGAACCGCCCGGCCTTGTCGCGCTGGCACCCCGACTTTGGGCAGGCGTTCAAGGACTGGCTGGCGCAAAGCTGAGCCGCCCATAAGATCAAGCGTGCCTTTCTCGCGGGTTGCAGTGCAGAACGCCATGCGGCCGGGATGAGGGATTTTGCGAGGTTTCGAACCCTTGCCTGCCTCAGCGGAATTGGGTAGCTGCACGGCCTTGCCCGAGGATGCTGCCCCATGTCCAGTGACACGCTTGCCATCGACTTTGGCACCTCCAACTCGGCGGCGGCGATGCTGGTGGATGGCCGCGTGCGCCGGCTCGCGATTGAAACCGATGCCGAAACCGTGCCGACAGCGGTGTTTTTCCCCGCCGACAAAGGCCCTATGCGGATCGGGGTCGCGGCGGCGGTGGCGCTGATCGGCGGCGAAGACGGGCGTTATATGCGGGCGTTGAAAAGTGTCCTCGGCACCAGCCTGTTTCACGAACAACGCCCGATCGGTGGCAAACGGCGAACTCTGGCGGATATCGTGACCGCGTTTCTGGTCGAGGTGAAGGCGCGGGCAGAGATGGTCTCAGGTCAGCGCTTCACCCAGGTTTTGTCGGGCCGCCCGGTGCATTTTCATAGCGCTGATCCCCTGCGCGACGCCAGGGCCGAGGCGGATTTGCGCGGATGCTATCTTGCGGCGGGGTTTGCCGAGGTGCGGTTTATGTTTGAACCGGAGGCTGCGGCGCTGGCCACCCATGGGTTGGGGCAAGCCGGTGCCTTGGGGCTGATCGTCGACATCGGCGGCGGCACCTCAGACTTTTCGGTGTTTCGGTCAGAGCCGGGCCGGGTCCGGATCCTTGCCAGCCACGGCATCAGGTTGGGCGGCACCGACTTTGATCAGGCGGTGTCGATGGCCCATGTCATGCCGCGCTTAGGCCATGGCGGCGAACTGCGGCGCGAGATGGGGCCGGGGCTGTTGCCGGTGCCGAACCATCTGTACGTGGAGCTTGCGACCTGGGCCAAGATCCCTTTCCTCTACACGCCCGAAACCCGGGCAGAGGTGGCCAAGATGGTCAAGTTCGCCGTCAAGCCGCGCCTGTTGCGCAGGCTTGCGACCGTGTTGACCCATGAACTGGGCCACGAACTGGCCTTTGCCGTCGAGCGCGGCAAGATCAACGCCAATGCCGGGCGGGACGGCGCGCGCATCGCGATGACCAAGGTCGAGGCCGATCTGGCGGTTCCAATCACCTCCGCCTCGCTGGATGCAGCCCTTGCCCGCTACCGCGAACCCTTGCGCGCGGCCGCAGCCACGACCTGCCGGATGGCCGGGGTCACGCCGGACGCGATTGGCACGGTGATTTTGGTCGGTGGGTCCAGCCTGATGGCGATGGTGTCGGACGAAGTGCGGCAGCTATGTCCGAACGCGCGCCTGCAACACTCCGAACCGTTTACCGCCGTGGTGGACGGGCTGGCGCTGGCTACCGATCCGGCATTTCAGGCATAGTGTGATGCCGAACAGTGGCACCTGGCTAACCTCACCCGTCCCGCAATCTCTGAAAAACGACGCTCTGGGTTGAACGGCGGCCAGGCGGCAATCGGCGGAGTTGTGCCGAAAATGGCTTGACGCGCCGGCGAAGTTTCGCTCACGGTGCTGATGCAGGGCATTGGCGCGCTGCAGGGAACCGTCGGGCAGATGTGATGCGGCAGGGGTTGGCAGGCTTGGGCTGTTGGGCTGCCAGTATGGCTTTGACTTTGGCTATCGCACCGGTTGCGGCGCGGGCCGATGATCAGGTCACCCTTGGCTGGGGCCGGTTGTTTGACAATGACGCTTTGGGCGATATGCACGACCGCTGGCACACCGGGTCTTATGCAGTCAGCCTGATGCGGGGCACGGCTTGGTCGGGGGCGTTGCCCGACCAGTTTGGCCAGCTTCTGGAATACCGGCTGCGGGCCGATAGTGTGGCCCCGGCCAACTTCGCCCACCCGGCGTTGAGCGACCGGCGCTATGCCGGGTCGATCAGCTTTGGCGTCCATTCGCAGGCCGAATGGCAGGGGACGGAGGTTAATCTTGGCGCCGACCTTGTGGCGATTGGTCCGCAAACCGGGCTCAGCGGCTTTCAGGCGGCGATCCATGACGCGGTCGGGATGGACAAACCCAACACGTCCAACCAGATCGGCAACGCCTATCGCCCGAGCCTGTCGGGCGAGCTGGGCCGCAGCATTGCCATCGCAGACGGCGTGACCCTGCGGCCCTACCTTGCGGCCGAGGCGGGGGTGGAAACGCTGGTCCGTGCCGGCGGTGATCTGGTCATCGGCCATTTCGGCGACCGATCGGTGATGCTGCGCGATGAGGTGACCGGCCAACGCTACCGCGCTGTTGCAGGTACCCTGACGAACGGCATGAGTGTGACATTGGGCGGCGATCTGGCGCGGGTCTTCGGCTCATCCTATTTGCCGGATGGCGGGCTGGCAATCTTGGGCGACACGCGGACCCGGTTGCGGGCAGGGGTGCAATGGCAGGGCAGTCTGGGTTCGGTGTTTTACGGTGTGACCTACCTTTCGCCCGAATTCAAAGGCCAGACTGCGGGGCAGCTGGTCGGATCGCTCAACGTGAACATGCGCTTTTGACGGTTTGAAAGTGCCAAAATCGGGCGGGAAAGCCATTTGCCAGTTTTGCCAGATTTGCCCTGACCCGCTGATTTCGCCGGGCGGTTGCGGCTTTACCCGCAGCTTGTGCTAACGCGTACAGCTACAGCGCCGGTGCCCGCTACAACCTCGGCGCGTCAAAGCCGCCAGTCCTGCCGCATGATCTGCGGATCTAGGCGGTTGACACCGCCAACCCCAACTGTATAAGCCCGCCAGTCTCGGAAGAAATTCCGGGGCTTTTCATTGGTGTTGGTGGCCCCTGCAAAGGGGATCCTGTCGGGTTGCAAGACCAGAGGACAACGCCCTTCCATCTTGGCCTAGCCGGGATCGGGACTGCAGAACTGGCCAAGGGCGCCGCAAGATGATCCGAGGCCTGCAATGTGGGCACCGGTTTTTGGACCAGGTCGAGAAACCCATAGAAGGAGATCAGCCGTGACCAAACGCACGTCTGCCAAATACAAAATTGACCGCCGGATGGGCGAAAACATCTGGGGCCGTCCGAAATCCCCGGTGAACAAGCGCGAATATGGTCCGGGCCAGCATGGTCAGCGCCGCAAGAACAAGCTCAGCGACTTCGGCACCCAGCTGCGCGCCAAACAAAAGCTCAAGGGCTATTATGGCGACCTGACCGAAAAGCAGTTCCGCAAGATTTATGCCGATGCTGAAAAGCAGCGTGGCGATACCGGTGAGGCTTTGGTGGGTCTGCTGGAGCGTCGTCTGGATGCGGTCGTCTACCGTGCCAAACTGGTGCCGACCGTGTTTGCCGCCCGCCAGTTCGTCAACCATGGCCATGTCACCGTCAATGGGAAGCGCGTCAATATCGCGTCCTACCGGGTGAACGAAGGCGATGTGATCGAGGTCGCGCAAAAGTCCAAGCAGATGGCCGCGATCATCGAAGCCCTGGCTTTGGCGGAACGTGACATCCCCGATTATATCGAAGTGGATCAGTCCAAACTGATCGTCAAGTTCGTCCGGACCCCGGCTTTGGGCGACGTGCCCTATCCGGTGAAGATGGAACCGAACCTGGTGGTGGAATACTACGCCAAAAACTGAGCCAAGAACTGAACCAAGAACTGATCGGGCAGGTTTTGATCTGCACTGAAGGGCCTGCCGTCTGGCGGGCCCTTTTGGTTTCTGACAGTTTGGCGCGGCATTTGATGGGAGTTCGCCATACACTTGCAGCCTCGCCAAAGCCGCAGCTTACTGGGGGGCCTGCTTGAACACCTGCTGTTCTCCGCCCGCTGACGAATGGCATCAATCGGCGGGCTTTCGGCTGCGGCGGACTGGCTGACCGCAAAATCGGACGCGCATCAGGCCCGAATTCTTTCTGGCCATCCCGCAGCCCGGCGGCTACAACCCCGGTCGATCATCCCGAGGGGTCTTATGAACGACGCCATCCACCCGCAACCCGGCATCATGGATATTGCTTTGTACGAAGGCGGCAAAGCCTCGGTCGCGGGCATGTCGAATGTGGTCAAGCTGTCGTCGAACGAAAACCCGTTCGGGCCGTCGGCCAAGGCCAAGGATGCGTTTTCACGGTCGATTCACCAGATCCACCGCTACCCCTCGACCGACCATCTGGCGCTGCGCATAGCCATTGCCGATGTCCATGGGCTGGACGCCGCCCGGGTGATTTGCGGCGTGGGGTCGGATGAGATTATTCACTTTCTGTGTCAGGCCTATGCCGGGGCGAGGGACGAGGTGGTGTTTACCGAACACGGGTTCCTGATGTACCGGATTTCGGCGATGGCCGCAGGTGCCACCCCGGTTGAGGTCGCCGAACGTGACCGCACCACCGACGTGGACGCCATCCTGCGCGCCTGCAATCGGCGGACCAAGTTGGTGTTCATTGCCAATCCGAACAACCCGACCGGCACGATGATTTCGTCTGCTGAGGTGGAGCGTCTGGCTGCTGGTCTGCCGCCCCAGGCGATTTTGGTGCTGGACGGGGCTTATGCCGAGTTTGTCGATGGCTATGACGGTGGCGCCGCCTTGGTCAGCCGCCGCGACAATGTGGTGATGACGGGGACATTCAGCAAAATCTATGGTCTGGGCGGGCTTAGGGTCGGATGGGGCTATGGGCCGAAGCCGATCATCGACGTGCTGAACCGGGTGAGGGGGCCGTTCAACCTGTCGAACACGCAGTTGGAGGTGGCCGAAGCTGCGGTGCGCGATCAGGAATACGTCGCCAAATGCCGGAGCGAGAATGCCCGCCTGCGCAACTGGCTGGCCTTGGCTTTGGGCGCATTGGGGGTGCCATCTGACACTTCGATGGCGAACTTCATCCTCGCCCGGTTTGCCAACCCGGAGGAGGCCGAGGCTTGCGATGGGTTCCTGCAGGGCCAGGGCCTGATCGTGCGGCGGGTCACCAGCTATAAATTGCCGCATTGCCTGCGGATCACGATTGGCGATGAGGCGGGCTGCCGCAGGGTCGCTCATGCCATAGCGCAGTTCAAGGGCATGAAATGACGGTGATTTACAACCGCGTGGCGCTGATTGGCTTGGGCTTGATCGCCTCGTCGATGGCCCATGCGATGCGGGCGCATGGGTTGGCGGGCGAGATTGTCGGCCATGCCAAATCGGCCGAAACCCGTGCCGTGGCGCTGGAGTTGGGTATCTGCGACCGGGTTTGTGCTACGGCAGCCGAGGCGGTTGCCGGTGCCGATCTGGTGGTTCTTGCGGTTCCGGTGGGCGCAATGGAGGCGATTGCGCTGCAGATTGCCCCGCATCTGATGCCGGGTGCTACGGTCACTGATGTCGGTTCCGTCAAGCAGGCCGTCATCGCTGCCGTCCAGCCGCATATTCCGGCAGGCGTGCAGTTCATCCCCGGCCACCCGATGGCGGGGACCGAGTTTTCCGGCCCGCGTTCCGGCTTTGGCACTCTGTTCGTCAACCGCTGGTGGCTGCTAACCCCATTGGCCGACACCGACCCCGCCGCTTTGAGCCGCCTGCGCGCCCTGTTGTCAGGCATCGGGGCCAAAGTGAATGAGATGGAGGCGGCCCATCACGATCAGGTTCTGGCGGTGGTCAGCCATACGCCGCACCTGATTGCCTATACGATGGTGGGGGTGGCCGATCATCTGGCCCAGGTGTCGAATTCCGAAGTCATCGAATATTCTGCCAGCGGCTTCAGGGACTTCACCCGGATTGCGGCCTCTGACCCGACCATGTGGCGTGATGTGTTCCTGACCAACAAGGACGCGGTTCTCGACATTCTTGGCCGCTTTGCCGAAGAGTTGTTCGTGTTGCAACGTGCGATCCGCATGGGCGACGGTGACCAGCTGTTCGACTATTTCACCCGCACCCGTGCGATCCGCCGTGGCATTATCGAGGCCGGGCAGGACACTTCCGCCGCCGATTTCGGCCGCAGCCCGCCCAAGGCGGAGGCTTAGATGCGCCTGGCGCAAGCAGCGGCAGTGGTATTGACCACCGCTGGTTTGGCGCAGGGCCAGGACTTGGCCGCGTTCCGCCCGATGCCGCGCCCGATACTGCTCCCGGTACTGCTCCCGGTGGAGGCTGCGCCCGACCCCGGCCCGGATCAGCAACTGCTGCCTCACCTGATACTGTTCCCGGTGGCGGCGGTGCCCGACTCCGGCCCGCTGCCGCGCCCGATGCCGCGCCCGATGCCGCGCCCGGAGTTTTCCCCGGTCGTGCCCGAGGTACCAACCGTCCACCCCCAGCCGCGCCCCAGCAGCGCCGCAGCCGCCCCGGTTGTGCGGCCTAACCCGCCGCCAGCCCAGCCGGTGGCACCCGCCGTGACGCCACCTTTGCCGCCAACCGTAACTTCGCCAGTGGCCCCGCCAGTGACCAAGCCAGTCACACCGCCAGTGTCACCGCCATTGACCAAGACTGTGACCCCGCCAGTAACTCCGCCAGTGACCAAGGCTGTGCAAAAGCCCGCCAAAACCTCGATGCAAGGCGCGGTCTGTCAGCGGCCTGAGATCAAGGGTAAAGCGCTCGCCCCGATCCAATCCCGCGTCAAGGGCTGCAACGTGCCCGACGCGGTTCAGGTGGTCCAAGTGGCCGGTGTCGCCCTGACGCCGCCTGCCACGATTGGTTGTGAAGAGGCAACCGCGCTGTCAGACTGGGTGTCGCGCGGGCTGGAACCGGCGTTCAACGGCCAGATTGTGGCGCTGGATGTGGTGGACAGCTACGCCTGCCGCCCGCGCAATAACGTGCCCGGCAACCCGGTCAGCGTGCACGGGTTGGGACAGGCGATTGATATCGCAGGGTTTGTGACGAAATCTGGCCGGACCTATACGGTGGCACAAGACTACAATGCGCAGATAAGGGCCGCGCAAAAGGCCGGCTGCGGGGTGTTCCATACCATCCTCGGGCCCGGATCGGACGGCTATCACGAAAACCACATCCACCTGGACGTGGCCCACCACGGTGGCGGGAATTACTGCCACTGACGCAAATCAGCCAAAACGGCGGAACCGGTGTTCCGGCCCGATCTGTGATGATCATAAACCGATCAGTTCAGCCGGGGCGACGGGCCCAAAGGCAGCGGGCCAAGGCTCATCTGCCCATCTTTGAAGGTCAAAGCGAGCGTCAGCACCTCGGGGTCGGGGCTGGAAGCCGCAAGGAATTCCAACGCGCGGGTCAGGCTTTCCTTCATCTCTGGCTTGACCAGACCCAGTGCTACCACCACGCTCGGCAGGCTGCGCCAACCTTTGAGGGTGAAGTCGATCTTGCCGATAGCAAGGCCAGTGGCATCCGCCGTGACAGCGCCTTGTCCGCTCAGGTCCAACCTGCCCCAGATGATGTGCAGCGAGGTGAGGCTGTAGCCCAGAACTTGCGCGCCCTGCATCTGCCAGGCAATCGGCGCCGACAAGGCGACGCTGGCATCCAGATGCACCAAAGTGGCGATCGGGCCAAGGTCAGGCAGGGCTGCCATGGGTGCAGGCAGGCCGAGATTGGTCGCATCGGCCCCAAGGTGCAGCGTGTTGGCCCGCGTCGGGTCTTTCTCGGCGGCCAGAACCAGCTTTTCCGCGCCCAGCGTCCAGTTGGCATCGGAGGTCAGCGCCAGACCCTCGCCCTCAATCACCAGCCGTTCGGGCGGCAGACTGGTTTTCGGCTGCATCAACAGGCTCGCCATCATCCGGGTCGAGTTGATCGTGACTTTCTGTCCTCCCGGCACTTTTATGACCTGACTATGCGGCAAAGCGGCGATCAGGTGCCAGGGTTTCCACGTCATTGCAAAGACTTGCGCGAAGGGCGCTTGCCAGCCCCAACCCGTCGCCGGGTCTGCGAGATCAGGGTCGGACACCGTCATGTCAAAGCGGTCGGCAAAGCCTGAAACCGAAACGCCGGTGTTTTCAGCGACCAGTCCGGCGGCTTTGTGATCGGCAAACCATGCCACCACGATGGTTTCCACAAAATGCGCGCCGACAAACCAATAGCCGCCCCACAGGACGCCCAAGCCCAGACCCAGCCACAGAATAAACCGCATCCCCCGCATACCAATGGCAGCCTTTTCCTTTTCGCGATCCGATGCTTACAAGGGTGCCAGCGAAAGGGCCAGTTGATGACGCAGCCGTTATGGGTGTTTGGCTATGGGTCGCTGATCTGGGATCCGGGATTTGAGGTTGCCGAACGGGTGGTGGCGCGGGCAGAAGGCTGGCACCGCAGCTTTTGCATGCGGTCGATCCACCATCGCGGCACCCCGGAAAAGATGGGTCTGGTGCTGGCCCTGGACCGGGCGGAGGCCTATTGCGACGGCGTGGCGTTCCGGGTTTTGCCGGGCGAGGAGGCTGCGACGCTGGCGGCTCTGCGCGCCCGCGAACTGATTTCCGCCGCCTATCTTGAGGAATGGCTGCCGGTCCATACCACAGATGGACGCGACCTGTCCGCCCTGACCTATGTGATCGACCGCGCCCATCGGCAATATTGTGGCGGCCTGACGCTCGCCGAACAGGCGCGGATCATCGCCAATGCTGTCGGCGGGCGCGGTGCTAACCGCGACTATCTCCACGCCACGGCAGAGCATCTGGCGGCCCTTGGCATTGCCGATGCCGACCTTGACCGCCTTGTCACAATGGTGCGGGAAATCAGCCCTTAAGCCGCTTTCGCTTGGCAGCCCGCTATTGCCTGCTATTGTTTGGGCAAACCAGTCCATCCGGGCCGAAAAACGGGCATGACACAGCAGGATTCCGCACCAATCTCTTTCACGCAGCCGATCCGGCAAATTGTTACCATGCTGGTGGCTTGCGGGCTGGTGGGCGCCGGCGTCTGGCTGATCCGCAAAGAGGTTTTGCAGATTCTGCAGACCAATCCGTGGCTGAACGTGTTCATTCTCGGGGTGTTCTCGTTGGGCATTCTGACCTGCTTCTGGCAGGTGCTGATCCTGATCCAGTCGGTCCGCTGGATCGAGCATTTCGCCAATGACGTGCCCGGCACCGAATACGCCCGCGCGCCCCGGCTTTTGGCCCCGTTGGCGGCGCTGCTGCGCTCGCGGGAGTCCAAGCAGATTACCTCCTCCAACGCGCATTCTATCTTGGATTCGGTCGCGACCCGGATTGACGAGGCGCGGGATATCACGCGCTATGTGACCAACCTGTTGATTTTCCTTGGTCTTCTGGGCACCTTCTATGGCCTGGCCACCACGATCCCGGCGATTGTCGAGACGATCAAATCGCTGGCCCCCAAGGCTGGCGAGACCGGGGTGGAGATTTTCACCAAGCTGATGGGCGGCTTGCAGGCACAGTTGGGCGGGATGAGCACCGCCTTCAGTTCCTCGCTGATGGGTCTTGCCGGATCCCTGGTGGTGGGGATGCTGGAACTGTTCGCCAGCCACGGCCAAAACCGGTTTTACCGCGAGTTGGAAGAGTGGGTGTCCTCGATCACCCGGCTTGGTTTTGCGGGCGGGGGCGAGGGTGAAGGCTCCGATCAGGGCGTTCTGACCCAGCTTTTGGACCATATGGCCGGCCAAATCGAGGTTTTGCAGACGATTTACTCGCAAGCCGAGGCGAACCGGGCGCAAAGCGAGGATAAAATTGGCGAGTTGGCGGTCGCCGTCCGACGCTTGGCCAAGGGGATGGAGTCCGAAGGCGGCCAGGTCGCGGCCCTGAACCGGATTGCTGCGGGACAAGACAAAGTGCTGGCAGCGCTGACCAGTTCCGAGGGTGGCGCGCATGGCTATACCGACGCCGAAAGCCGGATGCGCTTGCGGTCGATCGACGTGCAACTGCTTAGAATCCTTGAGGAAATCTCTGCCGGGCGGCAGGAAAGCATCGCCGATCTGCGCGGCGATATCACGGCGTTGACCACCGCGATACGGTCGCTGTCACGCGGAACAGTTGGGCGGGGGTAAGCCATGGGCCTGAGCCGCCGCAACCGCGAAAGTCCGAACATCTGGGCCGGATTTGTCGATGCGGTGACCACGCTTTTGATGGTGCTGATGTTCGTGTTGACGATTCTGACCGTCGCCCAATCGGTCCTGCGCGATACGATCAACAGCCAAAGCAGCGAGTTGAGCCAACTGAACGCGCAGGTCGCCCAACTGGCTGATGCGTTGGGGCTGGAACAGGCCAAGGCCACGGATTTATTCAGTCAAGTCGGGGCGTTACAGACCAGTCTTAATGTGGCCAAGGCCGAGGGCGACAAGCAATCCGCGCTGATCGCCAACCTGTCGACCCAGCTGACCGCCAAGACGGGGGAACTCACCGCCGCACAGGGCCGTATTGCCAGTTTTGAGGCGCAGGTCGCGAGTTTGCTGGCGGATAGCGCTGCCCAAAAGGGCCAGATCGGGGCGCTGACCGCCAGCGTGTCGGACTTGCAAGCCGCTGAAAGCAAACTGATTTCGGAAAAAGAGGCGATGAATTTGGCCCTTGCCAAAGTGCGCGACGAGGTGAGTGCGGATGCCGAAGCGGCACGTCTGGCGGCAGCCAGGCGCGATGCGTTGGAAGCGCTGATCGCCGATCTGAAACGCCAGGCATCTGCCAAGGACAGCGCTTTGACGGTGGCACAGGGCCAGGCGGGTGATTTGCAGGCCAAACTGACCGATGTTGAAAAACAACAAATCGCCGATGCGGCGGCCGCGGCGGCGTTGCGTGAAAAGTTGAAAAACTCTGATGCCGAACTGACCGCGATGACCCTGGCACTGGAGGAGCAGCGCAAGAAGGCCGAGGATACCCTGACGCTTTTGGCTGCGGCCGATACGGCGGCCAAGGATTTGGTTGCGGGCCAAAGCCAGAAAGATGTGGCGCTGGCCGAGGCGCAGAAGATTTTATCGCAGAAAGATCAACAGCTTGCAGAGCAGGCGCGTAATGTCACCCTGCTGAACCAGCAGATGGTGGCCCTGCGGGCGCAGCTGTCGCAGTTGCAAGGGATGCTGGACGCGTCGGCGGCGAAGGATGTCGAAAACAGCGTGCAGGTCGAGGTTTTGGGCGGCCAGTTGAACGCGGCCCTCGCCCAAGTGGCGGTGGAGCAGAAGAAACGCGCGGAATTGGAAGCGGCAGAGGCGGCGCGGCTGAAGCTGGAGAATCAGGATCTGTCCAAGTATCGCTCTGAATTCTTTGGGGAATTGTCCAAGCTGTTGGCCGGGCAGCCTGGGGTCCGGGTGGTCGGCGACCGGTTTGTGTTCTCCTCTGAAGTGCTGTTCCAACCCGGTGCTGCGGATCTGGCACCCGAGGGGATGGCGCAGATCGCCTCAGTCGTGGCCACGCTGCAACAGGTGGTGCCGCAGATCCCGGCGGGCTTGAATTGGATCATCCGGGTCGATGGCCATACTGACGCGGTGCCTTTGTCCGGCAGCGGGGCCTTCCGCGATAACTGGGAGTTGAGCCAGGCGCGGGCACTATCTGTGGTACGCTACATGACGGATGTGCTGGGCTTCCCACCCGATCGGCTGGCGGCGGCGGGCTTCGGGCAGTACCAGCCGGTGACGGCTGGCGACACCCCGGAAGCGCGGGCGCAGAACCGGCGGATCGAGTTGAAGCTGACCGAACGATAGCGACGCGGCAACGGGTGCCCGAAGCCTAGAGCATGTCGCTTTTCTTACGATTCAGGATTCCCATGAGGGCTGATCTGTGGTTCCGTTCTCTTGACCAGATGTAGGGGGATCGAATGGGCAAG
>JAYTQA010000437.1:0-7097 GCA_043746955.1 bacterium
GCGATGGCCAAAGGCGCGCGGCAGTTTGGTTGCAGCTTTGAGCGGCGGGTGCAGGTCGACGGCTATCGCTGGACCGGGTCGGAGTGGATCGTGTCGTGCAGCCGGATGGTCGAGACGGGGGGGAACCTTGTTGCCGCCGAACCCTTTGAAATTGTAGCGGAACATGTGGTGACGGCGACCGGCAACCATGCGCAGCGGACGGCAAAACTGCTGGGAATTCGCAGTCCGGCCATTCCGGTGGAGCATCAGTATATCGTGACGGAACCGGACCCGGCGCTGGTGGACTGGCGCAAGTCCAACCCGCAGCACCCGGTTCTGCGCGATGCGGATGCCAAGTGGTATGTGCGCGAAGAACGTGGCGGCTGGATTCTGGGGCCCTATGAAAAGGGTGCGCCGGCGCGGTTTGAGCATGGCGTGCCCGCCAGTTTCCGGGCCGATCTGTTTCCGCTGGCACTGGACCGGATCGAAGCGGAATACCTGAGCTTCATCCACCGGATTCCCAGTTCGGAAACCGTCGGGCTGAAGGACGATTTCAACGGCCCGATCTGCTATACGCCGGATGGCAACCCGCTGGTCGGCCCGGCTCCCGGCTTGCGGAATATGTGGCTGGCCGAGGGGTTCAGCTTTGGCATCACGGCGGCGGGCGGCACCGGCTATTACCTCGCGCAGCTGATGGTGGCGGGCGAGGCCGAGATTGACATGGCCTCGCTTGACCCCAAGCGGTTCGGGTCTTGGATGACGACCGAATACGCGGCGCGCAAGAATGAGGAGTGCTATGATCACGTCTTTATCCTGCACCACCCCGATGAGGAGCGTGCGGCGGCGCGGCCTTTGCGCACCGGCCCGGTCTATGACCGGCAAAAGGCTTTGGGCGCGCAGTTTGGCCAGGTGAATGGCTGGGAGCGGCCAATTTACTACGGACCACTGAACGCTCCGGCAGATTTCGACCACAAGGCGCGCAGCTTTAGGCGCGGCGGCTGGTGGCAATATGCCGTGGACGAGGCCAAGGCGGTGCGTGCGACGGCGGGATTGATCGACGCCACCGCGTTTACCAAGCATATCGTGCGCGGGCCGGGGGCTACGGCGTTTCTGGATTGGTTCACCTGCAACACGTTGCCCAAGGTCGGTCGCATCAATCTGACTTATGCGCTGACGCCGCAAGGCACGACCCGCACCGAATACACCATCGTCCGGAATGGCGAGAACGACTATTATCTGGTAAGCGCGGGGGCTTGGACCGCCTATGACGCCGACTATCTGCGCAAATGCGCGGAGGATAAAGCGCCGGAGTTCGGCCATATCGACATCCATGATGTGACGACGCAATGGGGTGTTTTCGCCATCGCAGGGCCGAATTCCCGCAAGATTTTGGCTGAACTGATCAAGGATGCCGACCCTGAAACCGCGCTGTCGAACAAGCGCTTTCCGTGGCTGTCGGCGCGGCGGATCGAACTGGGAATGTGCCCGGTCAATGCGATCCGGGTGGCTTATACCGGTGAGCTCGGCTGGGAGTTGCACCACCCGATCGAGATGCAGCGCTATTTGTGGGAGCAACTGATGGCCGCCGGGGCCAAGCATGGCATGAAGCTGGTGGGGGCAAGGGCGCAGAACTGGCTGCGGCAGGAGAAATCCTACCGGGCGTTCGGCAATGAACTGGGCCGCGATGCCTCGCCCTTGGAGGCCGCTTTGGACCGGTTTGTCGATTTGAAGAAAGACTTTCAAGGCAAAGCGGCGATGCTGGCTTTGGGGATACGGTCCAAGTGCTGCACCTTGCTGATCGACGGGCCTGCCGACACCGATCCTTGGGGCAAGGAGGCGCTGCTGTTTGACGGGGTCAAGGTCGGGCGGTTGACCTCGGGCGGCTATTCGGTGGCGTTCGGCAAGCAGATCGGCATGGGGTATGTGCGGCCAGACCTCGCGGAAGTGGGCATCAAGCTGAAGGTCCGGATGAACCGCGAATTGTGGGATGCGGTCGTGGTCGAGGACAGCCCGTTTGATCCGTCTAATGCGCGGATCAGGATCGACGGTTAAGGCAACCTCAGCAGGGAAACTGGAAGCCGTTTTTTCGCCCGATTTTCCGAAAACCAGACGGCAAAACGTGGCAGCGGATCACTCCGCCGCCACGCTCACTTGCCGGGTGTCGGTGACGATCAGCGCACAGGTGCCACAGGCTGAGGCCCCGGTTTGCGCGTACCACCGGCAGGTGCCGCGGATGGTGCAAGGCGGAAGCTCTGCGGCGGGGGACACAGCCGGAACCTCCATGTCCTTCATCGCGCGGTCGATCACGCCACAGCGTGTTCCGGTCCATTGGCTACAGCCAGAGGTCTGGCAGCGGCCCGAAAAGCGCATCCGTGCCTCGGGTGCGCCGTGGGATCTCGCGGCCTCAAGGAAGGCTGCGTCGACCTGCATCGGGGTGCGCAGGTTGTGAATCCGCCCGTCCGACCCCAGCACGCCCAACAGACCTGCCCCGGGTGTAGCGGGCGCAGAGGGGCAGGCGTAGCTGTCAGAAGGCCGGGCGGCGGGGGTTTCGCCGCCCGGCCCCATCACATGCGGCCCTGAGTTTGCAGAAGACCGCGTTGCAAAGATTTTTCACCGTCCAGCAGGCGTTCAAAGTCCTGACGGAGGATGAAACCCCACCAATCCCGCGGAAACAGAAACACGTGGGGATCGGCGGGCATATGACCCGCAATATGGGTCAGCGCCACCTTTTGCATGTCGGCGTTGATGGCAGCCTGTTGGTCCTTGGACAGGGCAATATCGCCCAGATCGACGACAAAACGAGTCATGACTATCTTCCCTCAAAACAACCTGCGCAGGGAATGGGTCTGCGCAGGGTCAGTGTACGAATCCAGGGCGTTAAACGCGAGTGAAATAGCCGTTAATCTGCGTCAAATGGCCGGGGGCTGCACAGGCGAGATCAGCGGGCCAGATCAGCGGACCAGATCAGCGGACCAGATCAGCGGACCAGCCAAGCGGCATAATCGGCGGCAGACCCGGAAAAGGCGTCAAGGTCGGTGCGGCCCTGAATGCCGGGCACCAGGCCGGTGCCGGAATATTGCCAGAACCGCCAATTCTGGCTGGGGAAGCTGTCAGACGGATGCGACGCCACCGACCGCAGCCAGAAGTCCGCACCGGTGAGCTTCCACAACTGGTTTTCGGTGTAGAAATCCAGCGTCGTATATAGCACCGGGCGCTTGCCGTAATGGGCCGAGATGGCGTTCAGAAACACCCGCGCGTCAGACCGAACGTCCGCTGCGGGCCGTTTGCCGGGGCAAGTTGGGGAGCGGGGCGTCCATTCCATATCCAGCACCGGGGGCAGAGCGCTGCGGTTGTTTGGCACATGGGTGATGAACCAACGCGCCTGCTCGATCGCCGGGCGGCAGTGATAAAAGAAGTGATAGGCACCATGGGGAACCCCGGCCGCCGCTGTGGTTTGCCAGTTGTGGGAAAAGGCGGGGTCAACCAGATTGCCGCCTTCGGTGGCCTTGAGATAGGCGAAATTCACGCCGTTAGCGCGCGCGGTCGGCCAATCCACCTCGCCCTGCCAGACCGAAATATCAACACCGTGAATCGGATAGGCCGAGGGCTGCTTGCCTGACCAGCTGACCGGATGCGCCTCGCCGACATTGGCACCGGCTAAGGTGGCAGGGGCTAGCGCGACAGCGGGGGCTTGGCGCTGGGTCGACGGCACAGGCGACCGGTGCCCGCAGGCGGCAAGGGTCAAGGCCATCAGGACCAGAAGGCGGCGGATGAATACCATGCGCAACCCTGCCCTGACCGCGCAAGATTGTCACGCGGTCGGTGTCGCAATCCGGATTTTTGCAAAGTGCGACAAGGGCTTTACCGAATTATGAAATTGTTGACAAATGGTAAAGAAATCTATTCTGACACCGATAACATGACACCGGTGACATACACCGGGCGTGTGGGATGCCGAGGTATTCGAGGGGGGGGATATGGCTACGATTTATGATGTCGCCCGTATCGCGGGCGTCTCGGCCAAAACCGTCAGCCGGGTGCTGAATGGCGACGCTCCGGTCGGTTCCGCTACCCGGACCGCCGTGAACGCGGCCATCGCGCAGTTGAACTAAGTCCCGTCGAGTGCGGCGCGGATGATGCGGTCGCAACACTCCGGCCTGATTGGCCTGATCACCGGCGCCATTTCGATGTCGCCCGAACCCAACCAGCCCGCCGGCCTGCCGGAACTGTTCATCGTGCAGGGCATCCAGAAAGCGCTGGCCAATTCCGGCATGACGCTGATGATTGCGGATACCGGCGGGGTGATTGAAAAGGCCGGGCCGCTGATTGAGACCTTTCTGCGCCACCGGGTCGAAGGGCTGATCTACGTGGCCGAATATCATCAGAAGGTGGCACTGCCGGGCATCTCGGACGGCACACCGATGGTTCTGGCCAATTGCTATGATGACCAGGGCACACCCGCGATCCTGCCGGATGACCGCCGGGGCCAGCACGATCTGGTTGCACGGCTGATTGCGGCGGGCCATCGCCGAATCGGCTATCTGACGCTGAGCATGGCGATTGCCGCTGGGCCGCACCGCCGTGATGGCTACCGGACCGCGCTCGCCGAGGCGGGCATCGGCTATGACCCGGCTTTGGTGGAAAACTGCGACATTGCCGGGCGCGAGGGCGAAACCCAACTGCTGCGGGATGCGATTGACCGGATGCTGCGGCTGTCCAATCCGCCGAGCGTTCTGTGCTGCGGCAATGACAAGATGGCGCTTCGGGTTTATGGCATCCTTCGGTCGATGGGGCGCCGGGTGCCGACCGAGGTTTCGGTGGCGGGCTATGACAATTACCGGGTGATCGCGGAAACTCTGTATCCGCCGCTGACCACGGTGGATCTGCCTTACACGGCCATGGGCGTGCGCGCGGCGCAGCGGCTCATGGCGATGATTTCTGGCGAAAGCCGGGAATACAACGGCCCCACGCTGGTGGCTGGCCCGGTCTACTGGCGTGGCTCGGTCACCGAGTTGCGGCCAGCGAATGTGTCTCAACTGAAATCCGTCAAGGAGGAATAACGAAATGAACAATATGAAATGGGCTACCGGGGCGGTCTTCGCCCTTGCCGCCTGGGGTGGAGCGGCCGAGGCTCAGACCGCGCTGACCATGTGGTATCACGGTGCTGGCAACGAGGTCGAAAGCAAGATCATCAACCAGATCATCACCGACTTTAACGCAAGCCAGAAAGACTGGGCGGTGACGCTGCAAAGCTTCCCGCAGGCCGCGTATAACGATTCGGTGACGGCTGGCGCATTGGCGGGCACCTTGCCCGATATCATGGACGTTGACGGGCCGGTGATGCCGAACTGGGCATGGTCGGGCTATTTGCAGCCCTTGCAGATTGACCAGACCAAGATTGCCACCTTCCTGCAAGGTCCGAAGGGCATGTACAACGGCAAGCTGTATTCGATTGGGTTGTGGGACGCGGCGGTGGCTTTGGTCACCCGCACGTCGATCCTGACCGATCTGAAACTGCGGACGCCCTCGCTCGACAAGCCGTGGACTGCGGCCGAATTTGAAGGCGCTTTGAAGGCGCTTTGAAGGCTGCCAAGGCTTCGGGCAAATACAAGTTCGCGCTGGACCTTGGCATGGCTTGGAAAGGGGAATGGTATCCCTATGCCTTCTCGCCCTTCCTGCAATCGTTTGGCGGCGACCTGATCGACCGTTCGACTTACACCACCGCCGAGGGTGCATTGAACGGCGATGCGGCGCGGGCGTGGGGCAAGTGGTGGCAGCACCTGTTCACCGATGGCTATGCGCAGGCGACGCAAGACCCGGCTGACCGCGACAACGGGTTCAACTCTGGCGCATATGCCTTCTCGTGGAACGGCAACTGGGCGGCTTTGAACGCGCTGAAGGCGTTTCCGGACACGGTGTTCCTGCCCGCGCCTGATCTTGGCAAAGGTCCGAAAATCGGGGCGGCGTCATGGCAGTTTGGCGTGTCGGCCAAGTCGGCCCACCCGGATGGCGCGTCGAAGTTCATCGAGTTTGCGCTGCAGGACAAGTACCTGGCCGACTTTTCGAACGGCATCGGCCTGATCCCGGCCACGCCGACGGCGGCTGCGATGACCGACAACTACAAGCCTGGTGGCAAGATGGCGGTGTTCTTTGATCTGACCAAGGCGCAGGCTTTGGTGCGGCCGGTGACGCCGGGCTATGTGGTTGAGGCCAAAGTGTTTGAGAAGGCTGCGACCGACATTGCCAACGGGGCGGACGTTTCGGCCACGCTGGATGCGGCGGTGGGCGAGATCAACGCCGATATCACCAAGAACAAGGGCTATGCGGCGCACTGATCTGACGGACCTGCGGCGAAAACCGCAGGCCCACCATGGTTCACCCCCTGGGGCGGCGTTAGGTCGCCCTCATCTCCTGCTGCTTGCCAAGTGAGGCTGCGATGGCATCGAAATTCACCAGATCGAACGGCGCCGGATGGCTGATGGCAGGGCCGGCAGCGGCACTGATCTTTTGCTTCGTCATCCTGCCTTTCGTCTTTGCAATTGCTTTTTCCTTTACCAACCAACGGCTTGTGTCGCCCAACCCGACCGAGTTCACCGGGCTCAGCAACTATAGCCAACTTCTGGGCATGGGAGTTTTGCATCTGGACCCGGTCAAGGATGCGGCCGGCCAAGTGACGCTGGACGATAAGGGCCAGCCCGCCTACCCGGAACGGCGCAAGTTCACCCGCAGCAACCCGGACTATCCGCAACTGACGGGGATGCGCGAGTGGTTCAGCTTTGGCTGGGGTGAGGGTAAGACCTATGTGCTGGCGCGCGACGTGGTGTTCATGCACGCAGTTCTGAATACCTTTATCTTTGTGATCGTAGTGGCCCCGGTGCAAGGAGCGTTGGCGCTGGGTCTGGCATTGCTGATCAACCAAAGGCTAAAGGGGATCAATGTTTTCCGAACGATTTACTTCATGCCGGTTGTCGTCTCAATTGTCGTGGTTTCGCTGCTATGGCGGTTTATCTATGACCAGCAATGTCAATCGGCACGCAATACTGACCCCCTATCGGCATCCAATATTGACCCCATCTGCTGCGTAGGATTTGGGTCTGGCCCGACGGAGTGGGTCATGT
>JAYTQA010000438.1:0-7081 GCA_043746955.1 bacterium
CGTGCCAGTATGATCGCCGAGACGTTGGAATCACGGGGAAGTAACTTGTACCGCATTTTGATCGCGACATTGCTGCTGCTGTTGGGCGCTGCTTTGGCCTATGGCGGCGGGCAGCTTTTGGCCCTCGGAGGGTCGCCAGCCTATCTGGTCATCGGCGTGGCACTTCTGGTGTCGGCGGCCCTTTTGTTGGCCCGCCGGGCGGAGGGCCTTTGGCTTTATGCTGTGGCATTGGCCGGCACGCTGATCTGGTCCCTGTGGGAAGTCGGCCTTGACTGGTGGGCGCTGTCAGCGCGCGGGTCGTTGCTGGTGGTGTTAGGGCTGTTGCTGGTGCCGGTGGCGTTTGGGTTCCGTGGCGCGATCGGCAGCCGTCCGCTGGTAATCCTGACCTTGGCCTTGGTCTTCAGCATCGGCAGCGGTGTAACCGCCATGTTCACACCGTTCCACGACCTCGCCGGTTCGTTTCCCGCTGAACGGATGGACGCGCACGGGCAACCCTCAACCGACGGCGTTCGGCCGGGCGATTGGTCGTCTTATGGCCGCACGCCCAAGGGTCAGCGGTATTCGCCACTAGATCAGATCACCCCCGCCAACATCGACGGCCTGAACGAGGTTTGGCGCTATCGCACCGGTCAGACTCGAAGCGCAAAAGACCCGGTTGAGACGACTTACGAAGTGACGCCGCTGGTCGTGGATGACACGATGTATCTCTGCACGCCGTTTTCCACCGTGATCGCGCTCGACCCGGTGACGGGTGCCGAGAAGTGGCGCTTTGATCCGCAGTTGAAACAACCGCCGCGCCAGACGACGCAGCATATGACCTGCCGGGGGGTGACCTATTTTGATGGCACCGGCCTTGGCCCGCAGACATCGGCCGCCAGCGCGCAACCCGCAGGCGCCGTCGCTGCCAGTGCGGCCAAAGTGACCACAGCCGCTGCCGGGGTTGCGCAGAACGTGGTCACCGGCAACGCCGCCCCCGGTGCGCCAAATCCGGTGATCGACCGCGAGCCGCCGGGCAGTTTCAACCCGGATCCGAACTGCGTGAAGCGGCTGTTCGTGCCGACTTCGGACGGGCGGCTGATCAGCATAAGTGCGGCCGATGGCACGATTTGCGCGGGCTTTGGTGGTGCGGATGGCACGATCAACCTCTGGGCCAATATGCCCAATGTGACGCCGGGGTCGGCGTATTCGACCTCGCCTCCTGTGGTCACCCAGCACCTTGTCATTGTGGGCGGCACGGTAAATGACAACGATTCCGTCACCGGCCCTTCCGGCGTGATCCGGGCGTTTGACGTGTTCACCGGCGCTTTGGTCTGGAACTTTGACAGCAAAAACCCGGACGCCACCACGCCGATCCCGAACGGCGCGACCTATTCCGCAAACGCGCCCAACAGTTGGAGCGTGGCCTCCTATGACGCCAAGCTGAACCTGATCTACATCCCGATGGGCAACCAGTCGCCCGACCAGTACGGTGCCAACCGCAGTGCGGCGGTGGAGCGGTTTGCCGCGTCGATTACCGCTTTGGATGCCGATACCGGCAAGGTGGCCTGGGTGTTTCAGGGCGTGCATCACGACCTGTGGGACATGGACGTGCCGGCACAACCGAGCCTTTTGGACCTCAGCATCAACGGCGCCACGGTTCCGGCCTTGGTCGCTGCCACCAAACAGGGTGAGATTTTCGTGCTGAACCGTCAAACCGGCCAGCCGATCCTGCCGGTCACTGAAACCGCAGCGCCGCAAGGTGCCGTGGCAGGTGACACCACCGCGCCCACCCAGCCGGTCTCGGCGATTTCCTTCAACCCGCCCGCCTTGCGCGAAAGCGATATGTGGGGGGCAACCCTGCTGGATCAGCTGATGTGCCGGATCGCCTTCCGCAAACTGCGGTATGACGGGCGCTTTACGCCGCCGTCGCTGCAAGGCTCGATCATCTATCCCGGCAACTTCGGCACCTTCAACTGGGGGGCCGTGGCGGTCGACCCGGACCGGCAGATGCTGTTTGCCATGCCAGTCTACCTCGCCTTCACTTCGAAGCTGATCCCGCGGCCAGATGCCACCACCCGGGTTTTGACCAAAGCCGGCGAACCGGTGTTCAACGAGAACTTCGGCGCGAAATTTGCGGCCAAGATGGGCACGTTCCTGTCGCCCTTGGGCCTGCCCTGCCAGGCGCCGCCATGGGGCTATGTGGCCGGGGTTGACCTGACCACCGGCAAAACCGTCTACCGCCATGTCAACGGCACCGTCCACGACCTTTCGCCGCTGCCCTTGCCGTTCACGATGGGCGTCCCCGGCATCGGTGGGCCGATCGTGACGCGCGGTGGCGTGGCGTTTCTGTCGGGCACGCTGGATTACTACGTCCGGGCCTATGACATGGCAACCGGGGCAGAGATCTGGCGGTCGCGGCTGCCGGCCGGCGGTCAGGCCACGCCGTCGACCTATCTCGGCCGCGATGGCAGGCAATATCTTGTCGTGGTGGCGGGCGGGCACGGCTCCACCGGCACCAAAGCCGGGGATTACATCATGGCTTATGCGCTTCCCTAAAGCCCATCAGGGAAAAGTGTGCAGCGGTTTTCGGATGAAATGCGCGCAAAAACAAAGGCCTAAAGCGGTTGTTTGATTCTTGTCAAACGCAAACCGCTTAAATCTCGCTGCGGGTCCATCCCTCCGGACCCGCGATAAACGTCACCGACGCGGCAAGGACGAAGCTGTCTGCGCCATCGGTAAAGCCATACCGGTGAACGGTGATCTTGCTGCGCTCGACTTCCAGCAGGTTGAAATCGTTGACCTCGCCGCGCATGCGGTCGGACAGACTGGTCCCGGCATGAACCTGCAGGGCAGAGGCTTGGCCGGCCACATCCGCAAACGGTTCCGCCCGCCAGCTGTGCAAATGGCCTGACAACACCATATCGGTGCCGTTGTCTGCGAGGGTGCGCAAGCCTCTCGCGGCCCCCCGCATCAGGCTTTTCGGCTCGCCTTCGGGATGTTCCAACGGATGATGGGCGACCACGATATGTACCCGCCGGTGCGCGCCTCCGGTAAATGCGGCAGAGACGCGACGCAGGGCGCGACTGCGAAACCAGCCCTGTTGCCAGACGAAACGATTGACCGTGTTGACCCCGATCACCACGATTTCCGCATCGGCAAACTGTGGCTCCAGATCTGGATTGATCCACTGCTTATAGCGCCGCCATGGCAGGAATAGCCGCCAGATCAGGTTATCCAGCGGCACATCGTGGTTGCCCGGCACCGACAGGACCGGCGCCGCAACCGCCTTGATGAACGCCGCCGCCGCCCGGAACTGATCCTCCCGCGCGCGCTGGGTCAAATCCCCTGACAGCACCACCAGGTCAGGCCGCAACGCATTCACCGCGTCCAGCAACGGTAGCAAAAGCTCCGGCCGGTCGCGGCCAAAATGCAGATCGGACAGGTGGGCAATCCGCCTCATCTGGGTTGGTCAGTGCGGGTCGCGGGCACCAGCACGCGCAGCGCGCCTTCGACGACCTTAAACCGGAACGGACCGCTCAGCTTTTCCCGCTCGCCATCCCGGGCCACTGTGCGGGCGTGTCTTGGCGACCTGCTGACGTTTTCAATCAGAATGTCGGCTCCGCTGAACATCTCAAACGTCCGGTCCGGCAACCCGCGCCCCATGGCGATGACGATGGCCAGGCGGATCATCTCCAGCCGGCTGCTGTCGGGGGCCACGAACGCCACCAACTCGCCGGCGGCAATCCGGTCGGCACCCGCCACCGACATTTCTTTCAGCTGATAGGCGTTGTTGACGACGAACACGATCGGCGAGCGGATTTGCCGCACCTGTCCGTTCACTGTGAGGCGCAACCGCAGCGGCGGGCGCACTTTGGCCAGCGTTTTGATCACCGCCCAATAGGCCGCAATCCGGCTGCGGCCCCAGCGCTGGTAAATAGCCTCGCGGGTTTCCAGAATCGCGGGATAAGCGCCCAGACTTGCGTTGTTCAAAAACACCCGGTCGTTGATCGTGGCAATCCGCAGGGGCGCTGCGTGGCCATCGACAATCACCTGCGCCGCTTCGGCCATCTCGGTCGGCAGGTCGAGGGATCGGGCGAAGTAGTTGAACGTGCCAAGCGGCAGAATCCCCATCACCACATCGCGCCCCCGCAAGGCCGAGGCCACAGCGCAAATCGTGCCATCCCCGCCGCCAGCTACGATGGTGGCAAAACCCTGATCGGCAGCCCGGCCCACTTCTGCCGCGATTTGGCCACCATCGGTGATCAGCCGCAGATCAACACGCGCACCAAGTGCCGCGAAAGCCGCAAGGATCGTTTCGGGCGCCGACGCCGTGTCATGCTTGCCCGACCCCGCGTTCAGGAAGATGCAGATGGTTGGCGTTGTCAAAGACAGTGTCCCGATGATCGCGCAGGGTTTAGCCTCAAACAAACTTAACCCAAAGGCATGACCGCGCAAAGCCCGCGAGCGCTGGAACAACGCCGTCAGCCGAAGTTGGTTCCCCCGGGGTTGCCGATCGGGCTGCGACCGCTAGATTGTTGGGGGCGTCCAAGGCTATCGAAAGGCCGGCCCGTGCTGCAGATCGTCTGGTTCAAGCGCGATCTGCGGATTGCGGACCACGACCCTTTGGCACAGGCGGCGCGGGCGGGTCTGGTTCTGCCGATCTAAATTGTGAAACCGGGCCTGTGGGCAAAGCCGGGATGCCGATGACCGGCCAAACCCAACGCCCGGCCAAGCGGGCCAAAACCAACCCGGCGCAACTGTCGCTGGAGTTTTAGCGGCTTTTCGGTGCAGGTACCGACCCGATTATGGCCAAAATGATCAAAAAGCCGGACCTGCCGCAGAAGATTTGTGCTGCCTGCGGCAGGCCTTTTGTCTGGCGCAAGAAATGGCGCGCGGTCTGGGCAGAGGTCAAATATTGCTCTGACAAATGCCGGGGTAAGTGAAATCATTTGGCCAACCGGACCGGGAGGATCATCCTGACCGAACCCAAGATCACCGCGTTGACCCCTGCCGCCGCAGAGCCGCTTTTTGGGTCTGGTGCGCCGTTTGCGCGAACCCAACCCGATGTGCTGCAATCGGGCCGCGCAGACCGCATCCGCTGTCGTGCGCCGGACCGATGGCTTACGCGGTCGTGCTTGGCAAGCCGGGTGGGGCCATGAAAAAACCGGCCAAGGCTGCGCACCTCCGCCGGTTTTCAGGTCTTGCGAAACGCTCAGTCTTCGACGGCCGGTTCTTCACCATCATGGGTCACCGACATATAGGCGACGATCAACACAATCGCCCCCAGAAACACCGCGCTGGTGATGATGGTGCCAAGGCCGAAGCCGCCGAACTTGTGGTCTTGCGACAGCAGATCACCAAACGACGCACCCAGGGGCCGGGTCAGGATATAGACCAGCCAGAAGCCGAGGATCGCATCCAGGCCAAGGAAAAAGTAACCAAACGACAGGGTTGCGATGATCAGGCCGAACAGGATGCCGGTGCTCATATACCCCAGCCCGAACTTTTCGGCCACCAGATCGCCGGCGGCCGTGCCAAGCGCAAAGGTAAACAGGATCGCCAGCCAATACCAAGCCTCGCGCCGCGTGGTGCGGATCGAATGGATCGACAGGGTCCGTTCGCTGGCATACCAGACCGCGAAGGTTGCGGCCAAGGCGATGGTGAAGCCGACCGCGGTCACGATCAGCGGCACGCCGAAGTTATCCACCAGATTGTCGGTGATCAGGGTGCCCACGACCGAGATCAGCACGACCGCCAGCCAATAGCTCCACGGCACATAGCGTTTCTGTTGGAATTGCGCGACCAAAGCGGCGATCAGCACCGCCGTCATGATCAGCGAAGTATTGGTCAATCCAATGCCGAGGTTGACGTTCAGATAGTCGGCAGCGGTTTCGCCCATCGTCACCGCCATCAGCTTGATCAGCCAGAAGTCGAAGGTGACCTTGGGTACGCGGTTCAGGGCCGAGGGCTCGTCAAGCGCGAGGTCGGGGAAAGATATCGTCGTCATGTGAAATTATCCTTGGCTCGGGGTTATTTGCCGGTCGGGTTGTTCAGCGCAGCCAGCAGGGCGGCCAAAGCGGGCGGGACAGTCGCAGCAGAGGGCGTGCCTTTGCGCAAGGATTTCAGCGCTGCGTCCGAAGCGTCGTCAATCTTGCCCCAGGCGTCGGGGTTAAGCGGGCGCATTCCAGCCGCAGACGCATCCCATGCGGTTTCCCAATCGGTGATCCGGGTTGAGGCAGCGGCAAAATCGCCGGACGCCGCGATCTTTTGCACATCGGTCACGATGGCGATCATCGGTGACAGATCACCGAGCGCGGCACCGGCTTGCGCCGAACCGATAAAGGTTATTTGAAACGCGGTGAACGCGCCCACCGGGGCAAGGATCAGGGCGGTGGCCAGCAGGATTTGTTTCATTCGAAGGCTCCAGTATGCTCGGGGGCTCTTTTTGGCCCGGTCAGAGCCTGTCAGATACCGGGGGTGCCCTACCAGCATCTGTCAGAAACCTTACAAATTTGTATGCAGGCGGCGAGGTTTCGGGCAGTACACTCGCGCATCAGGGGCTATCGCCCTCAGGAGAGCCAATGCGTTTGTTGCTGCTGGAAGATGACCGGTCGGTGTCGGCCTATATCGCGCGCGGCCTGACCGAGGCCGGGCATGTCTGCGATGTGCTGGCCGATGGCACCGACGGGCTGTTTCAGGCGACCCGCGAAAGCTATGATGTGCTGGTGGTCGACCGGATGCTGCCGGGCCTGGATGGCCTGTCGGTGGTGCGGGCCTTGCGCGCGGCTGGCGTGAAGGTGCCGGTGCTGTTCCTGACCGCACTTGGCGGCATTGATGACCGGGTTGAGGGGTTGGAGGCGGGCGGCGATGACTATCTCACCAAACCTTTCGCCTTTGCCGAACTGATGGCGCGGGTGAATGCGCTGGCCCGCAGACCCCCGGTGCAAGACGTGCAAACCGTACTGCGGGTCGCCGATCTGGAACTGGACATGATGCGCCGTCAGGCCCGACGCGGCGGTCAGGCGATTGACCTTTTGCCCAAGGAATTCACCTTGCTGGAGGTGTTGATGCGCAACGCAGGCCGGGTGGTGACCCGGACGAT
>JAYTQA010000439.1:0-7057 GCA_043746955.1 bacterium
GGGTGATCTGGGTCAAGCAGCGGCTTGCGCGGTGTCATGGTCTACCCTTTTTTCAACGGTTTGCCCGCGATCAACACCACACTCACCCCAAGCATGGCAAGCCCCAAAGCCGCAACCCTGCCATCAACTGCAATAGCTGCCCGGGTGCTGCATTTGCGAGCAGGCTTTGACGCGGGTCTGCTGGAATGAACTCGCCGTCGGTGCGAACAGCGGCCGTGCATCCACCGGCGTGTTAAGCTGTTGAGATACCTGCGTATAACCCTGCCCGCTGTTCTGCGCCTGCTGCACGCCCAGATTGGCGGCCTGTGCTACCTGCGCCAGTTGCGCCTCACGTTTCTTGGGGTCCTGTGCCGTGGAGGGCGACCGCAGCAAGGCGAGTTTCAACTCGGCATTCAGGTTCGATGCGCTGGCCTTTTGCCGTTTGGCTTCAGCCGAGGCGCGGGCGCGAACTTCGGCCTTGCGGGCAGAATCGCTGGCCTTGTTCGCCTTGATTTCGTTTTGAACGTTAAGCCAATAGCCTGCCAGACCGCCCGCCATCGCCCCTGCGACGGTAGCCCCGGTGCGATCGCCGCCATTGCCCTGCGCCAGCAGGTTGCCCAAAAGCGCCCCCACCAAGGCACCTGCGACGACGGTCTCGACGCGACGCTGGCGGATCACATTGGCCTGGCACAACAAGGCCTCTGACTCCAGCCGTGGTGCCGAACAGTTGATCGTGGTTGCCGCAGTTGGACCGCCCGCCAGGCTCAATCCCACGGCAACGCCGCCGATCCAGTTGCGAAACTTGAACATCCGTACCCTCCCGATTTTCGCCAGCGTTCACAATCCTGTGTCAAACCACACGTTGCTGCATTCGCCGCGCCGAGTCCACGCAGGTAGCGTCAAGTCCGCGTCAAAAGTTGCGCAAACTCACCGGCGGCGCTTGTTGCCGCCGCGTTGCCCGGCCCGCCCCGCCGTGCTGCGCCCGGATTTGGAGACGGCCTCATCAACCGCCTCTTCGATGACACTTTGCCGCGCCATGGGATCGTCGGCCACCGCCAGTTCCACCGCTTCCAACCGGCGAACCTCGTCGCGCATCCGGGCGGCCTCTTCGAACTCCAGGTTCTCGGCAGCCTTGCGCATCTGCAGGCGCAGGGCGTCCAGATGGGCGGCAAGGTTCTGACCGACGCCATTCTTGTCCACTCTGGCCGTGATGCGGACCTGATCGGTGTCGCCCTGCCAAAGCCCATGCAGCACGTCGTCGATGTTCTTCTTGACGGTCTGCGGCGTGATCCCGTGCTCCAGGTTATAGGCCACCTGCTTTTCGCGCCGCCGGTTGGTCTCGGCCAGCGCCCGCTCCATGCTGCCGGTGACGCGGTCGGCGTACATGATCACGCGGCCTTCCTCATTGCGCGCCGCCCGTCCGATGGTCTGGATCAATGACGTTTCCGAACGCAGGAAGCCTTCCTTGTCGGCGTCCAGAATGGCCACCAGCCCGCATTCGGGAATATCCAAGCCCTCGCGCAACAGGTTGATCCCCACCAGCACATCAAAGGCCCCCAGACGCAAATCTCTCAGGATTTCAATGCGTTCCAGCGTGTCGATGTCAGAGTGCATATAGCGAATACGGATGCCCTGTTCGTGCATGTAGTCGGTCAGATCCTCGGCCATGCGTTTGGTCAGGGTCGTCACCAGAGTCCGCATGCCGCGCAAAGACACCTTGCGCACCTCGTCCAGCAGGTCATCGACCTGCATCTCGACGGGCCGGATTTCGACCTGCGGATCGACCAGACCGGTCGGCCGGATCACCTGTTCGACAAAGACGCCGCCGGCCTGTTCCAGCTCCCAAGCCGCCGGAGTGGCCGAGACGAACACCGACTGCGGCCGCATCGCGTCCCACTCCTCGAACTTCAAAGGCCGGTTGTCCATGCAGGAGGGCAGCCGGAACCCATGCTCTGCCAGCGTCATCTTGCGCCGGAAGTCGCCCTTGTACATGCCGCCGATCTGAGGCACGGAAACGTGGGATTCGTCAGCAAAAACAATGGCATTGTCGGGGATAAACTCGAACAAAGTCGGTGGCGGCTCGCCCGGCGCACGCCCGGTCAGATAGCGGGAATAGTTCTCGATCCCGGCACAGGCCCCGGTCGCCTCGATCATCTCGAGATCGAAGTTGGTGCGCTGCTCCAACCGCTGGGCCTCCAGCAATTTGCCCTCGGCGACAAACCGGTCCAGGGTCTGTTGCAGTTCAAACTTGATGCCCTTGACCGCCTGCTGCAAAGTCGGTCGGGGGGTGACGTAATGCGAGTTGGCATAGATGCGGATCTTTTGGAAATTGTCGGTCTTGGCGCCAGTCAATGGGTCAAATTCGATAATCGTTTCAAGGTCTTCGCCGAAGAATGAAAACCGCCAGGCGCGGTCTTCGAGGTGGGCGGGCCAGATCTCGATCGTGTCGCCGCGTACCCGGAACGAGCCGCGGGCAAACGCCATGTCGTTGCGCCGATAGGCTTGTGCGACCAGTTCCGCCATCATCTTGCGCGGGTCATAGGCCTGCCCGACGATCAGGTCCTGGGTCATCGCCGAATAGGTCTCAACCGAGCCGATGCCGTAAATGCACGACACCGAGGCGACGATGATGACATCGTCCCGCTCCAACAGCGACCGTGTCGCCGAATGGCGCATCCGGTCGATCTGTTCGTTGATCTGGGATTCCTTTTCAATATAGGTGTCGGTCCGCGCGACATAGGCTTCGGGCTGATAATAGTCATAATAGGAAACGAAATATTCCACCGCGTTGTCGGGGAAAAACCCTTTGAATTCAGCGTACAACTGCGCGGCAAGCGTCTTGTTGGGCGCCAGGATAATGGCGGGGCGCTGGGTTTGTTCGATCACCTTGGCCATCGTATAGGTCTTGCCGGTGCCGGTCGCACCCAGCAAGACCTGGTCGCGGTCGCCCGCATTGACCCCCTTGGACAGTTCGGCAATCGCCTTGGGCTGATCCCCGGCGGGCAGGAACGGCGTCTGCATCACGAAGCGCCGCCCGCCTTCCAGTTTCGGCTTGGACAGAACCTCGGGGCGGGGGGCAAGAGCGTTGGCGTTGTTGTGGGGCATGATGATTCCCTTCACGTCGCAATCTATTCCGTTTTTGTTCCGGTAAAAGGGCCGGTTAACCAAATGCTCATCACACTTGCGCCGAGGTTAACAACCGCCGTTCAACTTTAGCCGAAAAGCCCAAAAATACCGCAACTTTCGGTTGAAAACCGGGGCGGAGCCGGGCAGATTGCACCGGCAAGCAGTAATCACTGTCGGCTGGTTGCGCCACACACCCCAACCCACTCCCAGTGGCCAGCCGACAGCATCTTGCACTTTCCCGCCAACTTCGGAATAAAGCAGCAGTCCTGTTCGATTGAGGTCCCCATGCGCGCGCGCATCTACCAACCTGCCAAGACGGCGATGCAGTCGGGTACCGGCAAAGCGAAAGGTTGGGTGCTGGAGTTTGCCCCCGCCTCGACCCGCGAGGTTGACCCGCTGATGGGCTGGACCTCGTCTGATGACATGGACAGTCAGGTTCGCCTGCGGTTTGACAGCCGCGAAGCTGCCGAAGCCTATGCCGATGAACGCGGGATCGGCTTTGATGTGACCGGTCCGCAGGCCCGCCGTCCCAACATCCGCGCGGGGGGCTATGGTGAGAATTTCGCCACCAACCGCAAAGGGGTCTGGACCCACTAAACCCAACGGCTCCGGCTTCCGGGGCCCATTTCAGCCATCCGGAGATTGTTATGAAAAAGTCCCATGCCCTTGCCTTTGTTCCATTTCTTGCAGCGTTACCCGCTTTTGCCAACCCCGCCACGCAGCCGGGGGCGGACCATCTGACCCAGGTTTTTCAAACCTATCTGGGCACGACCGCGGGTGTGGTGAGCGTGGCTATGAACGGCGATACCTATGATGTGACGCTGGATGTCGGCCCGCTTTTGAAAACCGCCGCCACCAAGGACGTGACCGCGAAAATCTCGCCGCTGAAATTGTCCCTGACCGATAATGGCGATGCCACCTGGCATGTCACCGGCGATCAGGCGGTGTCGGTTGCGATGTCGCTGCCCAATGCGTTCGACATTCAGGAAGTGGTCGCCTCGCAAAAGCTGGACGGCACGTTTGTGGAAAGCCTGATGGCATTCTCGGCCCTGAAGGGCGAGTTTTCGGGCTTGAAGCTAACCGAGATGATTTCGGGCCCGAACACGCCTGCCACCAACGCCGAAGTGGCGGTGGACAAGGGCGCGTTTGAGGTGACGAGCGTGGCTGGTGCTTCGGGCGGCGTCGACACCAAGATGAACCTGACCGCAACCGGGTTGAGCGAGACGATCACCGCCCCTGTCACCGAGGGTCAGCCCGGCATGCCGATCACCGTGAAAGCCGCGGCTCTGACCGAGGTCGTCACCGGCACCGGCATCAAATTTGACGGCATTTACAAGACCTTGGCTTGGGTCGTCTCCCATCCCGGTCAAGACGCGATGAAGGCGGACAAGGCCGGGCTGAAGGCCATCCTGACCGATGCGCTGCCGGTTTTCGCCAATCTGAATGTCACTGGCACGGTCAGCAAATTGACAGTGGACACGCCGATGGGCCCGGTGGGGGTGGCAGAGATGAGCTTCACCGCCGATCTCAACGGTGCCGTGGCCGAGGGTAAGGCGCGCGAGGCGTTCTCGCTGTCGGGCCTGACGCTTCCGGATGGCGTGTTGCCGCCATGGGCCGCACCGATCCTGCCGCAAAAGATCTCGCTCGACGTGCAGATCACCGATTTTGATGCGGCAGCCGCCATGACCACCGCGTTGGGGGTGATGGATCTGCCCGACGGCACCCCGCCGGGGCCGGAGTTCAACGCCAAGTTGCAGGCGGCGGCGATACCCAAGGGCTATGTGACGATCACTGTCAACCCCGGCAGCCTGTCGGGCGATGGCTATGAACTGACCTATGAAGGCAAAATGGCCGCCAAATCGGACAGTTCCGTGCCGACCGGCACTGCTAAGGTCACCCTGACCGGCGTTGACAAGCTGACAACCGCCATTCAGGCCGCGCCCGATGATATGAAAGCGCAGGCGATGATGGGCTTTGGCATGGTTCAAGGCATGGCCAAAAAGGACGGCAACAAGCTGGTCTGGGTGATTGACGCGACCAAGCCCGGCTCGGTTCTGGTCAACGGCACCCCGGTCATGGGCGGCAATTGAGCCTGACGATTGCCCAGGAAAGCCCGGTGGGCCCAGATATGGGCCTGCTGTTTGCCCGGCACACCGCCGATATGCACGCCGACACGCCGCTGGAAAGCATCCACATGATGGATGCCGGCGCGCTGGCGGTGCCGGAGGTGTTCTTTTACGTGATGCGCGATGCGGGCGTGCCGGTCGCCATGGGCGCCTACAAACGGTTTGAAGCGACCCAAGGCGAAATCAAGTCGATGCATGTGCTGTCCGAACAGCGTGGCCGTGGCCTGTCGCGCCTGATGCTGGTCCATCTGCTGGCCGAGGCTAAGGCCGCTGGCATCACCCGCCTCAGCTTAGAGACCGGCAGTCAGGCGATGTTCCGGCCGGCCCGCGTGCTCTATGAACGCGCCGGTTTCGCCGAATGCCCGCCTTTCGCCGATTATGTGCCGGACCCGATGTCGGTTTTCATGACGCACACCCTTGCGTGACGCGCCCGCCTGCCGCAAAACACCCAAAGCGCGGCCCCGTAGCTCAACTGGATAGAGCACGGACCTTCTAAGTCTGGGGTTGGGGGTTCAAGTCCTCCCGGGGTCGCCAGATTGCACCGGTTTTTTCGCGCGATTGCGGTCCAAGTCAGGGCGCTACCAGCGGCCAAGCGCCTGTTCGTCATCGTCTTTTGCCGCTACCCACGTTGCCCCATCGGCACCGATTTCCTTTTTCCAGAACGGTGCGCGGGATTTCAGGTAGTCCATCAGAAACTCTGCCGCCTCGAACGCCGCCACCCGGTGCTGCGACGCGGTAGCGACCATCATGATCGCCTCACCCACGCCAAGCCTGCCATACCGGTGGATCACGAGCGCATCCGTCAGGGCCCACCGAGCCACGGCCTCTGCCACCATGGCCCCAATCGCGGTTTCGGTCATGCCGGGGTAGTGTTCAATCTCCATCGCCTCCAGCGGGCCCGCCCCCCGAACGATTCCGGTGAAGCTGACGATTGCCCCGGCCCCAGAAACACCCGCCGTGAAAGCGTTCAGTTCGGCACCGGCGTCAAACCCAGCCTCTTGCACCGACACAAGCATGTCAGCCGCCGGTCATCGGTGGGAAGAACGCCACTTCGCGCACCCCGGCCAAGGGTGCATCAAAGCCGGAAAGCTTCTGGTCGAGTGCCACCCGCAGGCTTTTGAGGTCGGCAAACGCCAGCGCATAGCGCTCCTCCCGCGCGATCAGTTCCGCAACCAGATCGCGCACCGTCGCGGCAGTGGTCTGCAGCCGTTCGCGCGGCAGACCGATGCGTTCGCGCACCCAGGCGAAATAGAGGACATCCAGCATGGTCAGTCCTTCAACTGCGGCAGGGCTTTGGTGAAATAATCCCAGCCGGTAAAAGCGGTTAGTGCTGCGGCGAGCCAGATCAGCGTCAACCCGGCCAATGTCGCATAAGACGAACAGCCGCGCATCCCGCAACTGCGGATCGGGTCGGCGAGGCCTTGGGCCACCAGTATCGCGTATTCCTCGACCGTTTTGCCTTGGCGCGCAATGCCTTCCAGATGCTCCAGCCCAGTGCCGAGGAACAAGACGGCGATGGCGACCATCTGCGCGGTGGTTTTCCACTTCGCCAGCTCGGTGACCTTCAACAACCCGGCCTTGGCCCCCAGATACTCGCGCAGGCCACCGACAAACACCTCGCGGAACAGGATCACCGTGGCGGGCAGGATCAGCCAGGGGTTCATGCCGGAATAACCGGTCAGGATCAGCAAGGCGATCACCACCATCGCCTTGTCGGCAATCGGATCCAGCATGGTGCCGAATTTACTTTCCTGCTTCCACAACCGCGCGAGGTAGCCGTCGAAATAATCGGTGATGGCGGCGGACACGAACAATGTCAGCGCGAA
>JAYTQA010000440.1:0-7048 GCA_043746955.1 bacterium
TTTGCCACGAAAATGAGACTGGAAATGTTGGCCGCCTAGGCCCAGAAATCAACACACGGACTCTCCCCGACCCCGGAGGGAAGACGGGGCTCAGGTCACAAACAAGACGCCAGCATCGCCTTCTCGCCCCCCGAAATCGAGACCCTTCACGCACTCCTGCCCGAACTCGAAGGCAAGACCGCGCTCCAGAAGAACCCTCATCCGCCGGAAACGCTTGCCTGGGCCGCGTGGATCATCGCCAAGCTCGGCGGATGGGACGGCTATCCAAAATCCAAACCGACCGGCCCGATAACCTTCCGCCACGGTCTCCAATACTTCAAATCCCTCGCCCACGGATGGAGGCTCAGAAATGTGTGAATCGCCTAGACCCGGGCCTGGGGCTTTTTGCATTTCGGGGAACAATTCCTACAGGATCAACCAAACTGCGCCCCGCTCTCCGGCTCCTTATTGATCCCGATGATCTGAGCGTCGGCAAACCCGATCACTTTGAATGGAACCTGACTGCCTTGCGCCCAGAGTCTGAATCGCTCCAACTTGGATCAGTGCTGTGGTCGGATGGCTGAGGCAGTATCGGCGTGGTATGCTGTTTCCGGCGCGGCCACGCCAATGTTGAAAGCGTTCTGATGCGACGCCAAAGGAGCCAGATCGCAAATGACCAGCACATCCCTTCCGCCCGCCCCAAAGACGTCGCCAGACGACGTGAAACAACCCGATCGGCCGAAGCTCTTGCAGGTACTGGGGCCCGGTCTGATCACCGGCGCTTCGGATGACGACCCCAGTGGCATCGCAACCTACTCTCAGGCGGGGGCGCAGTTCGGCTTTGCACTCGGCTGGGTCATGCTGTTCAGTTGGCCACTGATGTGCGCGATCCAGGAGATCAGCGCGCGGATCGGGCGCGTCACCGGGCGCGGGCTGGCGGGGAACCTGAAGCAGCACTACCCGGGCTGGATCTCTTATTCTGTCGTTTCTCTGCTGGTGATCGCCAATGTCATCAACATCGGCGCAGACCTCGGTGCGATGGGCGCGGCGCTGAAGCTGCTGCTTGGCGGACCCGAGTTGGTCTATGTGGTGGCTTTCGGCGTGCTTACCGTGCTGCTTGAGGTTTTCTCGCGTTATTCCCGCTACGTCTCGATCCTGAAATGGTTGACGTTGTCGCTGTTCGCCTATGTCGGGGTGGCGTTTGTAGTCCATATGCCCTGGGCCGAAGCGTTGCATGATCTGGTGGTGCCGCACATCACGTTCGATGGACCGCAACTGACGGTCATCGTGGCGCTTCTGGGCACCACGATCAGCCCTTACCTGTTCTTCTGGCAGGCTGAAGAAGAGGTTGAAGAGGTAGAAGAGCGCCCGCTTGCACAGCCGTTGTCGCGCGCGCCCGCACAAGCCCCGGCCGAGTTCCGGCGCATCCGCGTCGACACCTATATCGGCATGGCCTTCTCCAACATCGCGGCGCTGTTCATCATTCTGGTCACGGCGGCGACCCTGCACGCGCATGGCATCACAGATATCCAGACCTCTGCGCAGGCGGCCGAGGCGTTGCGCCCGATTGCCGGGCCGTTTGCCTTTGCCGTATTCGCCGTCGGGATCATCGGAACTGGGCTTCTGGCCTTGCCGGTTCTGGCCGGATCGTCAGCCTATGCCTTGGGCGAGATATTCGGCTGGAAAGTCGGACTGGCCCGCAAACCGCTGCAGGCCAAGGCGTTCTATGGTGCCATCGCGATGGCGACGCTGGTCGGGGTGGTGCTTAACTTTAGCCCGATTGATCCGATCAAGGCCTTGTTCTGGACTGCGGTGATCAACGGCCTCGTCGCGGTGCCGATCATGGCGACGATGATGCACCTGTCCAGCCATCGCGCAGCAATGGGCGATTTCACGCTGCACACGGGCCTGAAGATCATGGGCTGGGTCGCCACTCTGGTCATGGCTGCCGCCGCCGTCGGCCTCTTTCTGAAATGGGGCGGGTGAAGCGGAGACGCGGACGGTGACAATGCGCCTGCTTGGCAAGACCTTAGCAGGCTGCTGATAAATTCATACGGCCAAGAAATTTCAACGCGAAAAGTGGAACATTTCCCCCATAAATGGACGTAAATATCTTCGATTTGGACAATATCGTGGTAAAACAGAATAGTTTCCCTCTCGTGTGCTTCCGAAAACCCTTTTTCAGCAGCCTGTTAGGGCGCATCGCAGGCTCCGGTGCGGTGGGCGAGGGTTGGATGGGGGTGTCTGGTGACCATCGGAACCACGGCGCAGGCGGCGGGGCGTTTGCGGGTGAGCGGGGATTTAGAGCGCATCGAAGGCTCCGGCTTTTCTTGCAAGGGTCAGGTAGACCAGCATGATCAGGATCGGCACCACGGCGAAGGCGGCGGCCAGGGGCACGTTTCCGGCGGTGCCTTGCAGTTGGTAGACCGCCATGCCGATGAAGTTGGCGGAATTGCCAATGATTTGCGGGATGATGTAGTCGCCTAAGGTGAGCGAGAAGGTGAAGATCGAACCGGCGATGATCCCCGGCAGGGCCAGGGGCAAGGTCACGGTGCGGAAGGTCTGGTTTGCGGTGGCGCCGAGGTCGGCTGCGGCCTCCAGCATCGAGACGGGCACCCGTTCAAGGGCTGCCTGCATCGGCAGGATCATGTAGGGCAGCCAGACGTAGCAGAACACCGTGAAGGTGCCGATGTAGGAGGTCGAAAGCGAATTGCCGCCGACGCCGGGCAGGGCAAGGGCGGCGTTCATAAGCCAGCTTAGGTGGGTGGCATCGGCAGCCCAGGTCAGGATGCCTTCTTTGGCGAGGATCAGTTTGAAGGCGTAGACTTTGACGAGGTAGGAGCTCCATAAGGGCAGCATGACGCCGAGGTAGAAGGCGGCTTTCCAGCGGCCTCTGGCATAGCGGGCGGCGTAATAGGCCACCGGAAAGGCGATGATGCTGGCGGCTAAAGTGACGCTGGCGGCCATCAGGAGGGTGCGGGTGATGATCGCGAGGTTGGACGGGGTGAACAGCTGGGCGTAGGTTTTGAGGGTGAACTCGGGCACGATGAGACCGGAGAAATCATCCAAGGCGTAGAAGGATTGGACGAGGAGGGCGGCCAGCGCGCCCAGGTAGACCAGGCCGAGCCAGAGGAGCGGCGGGGTGAGGAGGAGGGTCAGCAGGAGTTTGGGGTGACGCCAGAACCGGGTGGTCAGGCGGGAAGCGATGCTGCGGGAGGCGAAGATCGCTGGGGTCATGACGCGCACCGAAGGCTGCGGTGCGCGGCCCGACAGCCGACGCCGGGGCTTGGGGTTTGGCGGCCGGGGCGGCGGCAAATTATCTGCGAAAATTCGGGGTTTGGCGGGCAGGCAAATTTTCTGCGAAAATTTGATTTGGCTGACGTGAGGCGGTTTTTTGCCAAGATTTGCGGCTGGGGCAGTTCGGCGTGGCGGATGCGGACAGCAAGCGCCTCCGGCGGGCGGATTTGGCAAGTTGCCATCATGGGGTTTCGTCCATGATGTGCAGGGCGCTGGGGGCAAAGCTCAGGGTAATGCCACTGCCTTCGGGCGGAACGCTTATTCCGGCTGGCAGAAAGGCGTGCAGGTCGGTGTTTTGCAGGCTCAGGCTGACGCGGGTGCCGGTGCCGAGGTAGCGGTGGGTCAGAACTTTGCCGGTGATCGGGCCGGTGGGGTCGAGGTGCAGGGCTTCGGGGCGCAGCGAGGACCATTTGGCCGGGCCGCCCAGGCTTTGGGTCAGCGCGGGCGGCAGGACGTTGGAGGAGCCCACGAAATCGGCGACAAAGCGGCTGGCCGGTTGGGTGTAGATTTGCTCCGGCGTGCCGATCTGCGCGATCTTGCCGTTGTGGAAGACGGCCAGCCGGTCGGCCATGCTGAGCGCCTCGGATTGGTCGTGGGTCACGAAGATGAAGGTGATGCCGAGCCGGCGTTGCAGGCTCTTCAGCTCGTCCTGCATCGCCTCGCGCAGTTTGAGGTCTAAGGCACCGAGCGGCTCATCCAGCAGCAGGACTTTCGGTTCATTGACCAGCGCGCGGGCTAAAGCCACCCGCTGGCGTTGGCCGCCCGAAAGTTGGGCGGGTTTGCGCGCGCCGTAGCTGTCGAGTTTGACCAGGGCCAGCATTTCCTCGGCCTTGGCGTAGCGTTGGGTGCGCGCCATGCCCTTGACCATCAACCCGTAAGCCACGTTGTCGCGCACCGTCATGTGGGGGAACAGGGCGTAATCCTGAAACACCGTGTTGACGTTGCGCAGATGCGGCGGGGTGGCGGAGACATCCGCGCCGAAGATGCGAATCTCGCCAGCGGAGGGCTGTTCAAAGCCGGAGATCAGGCGCAGGCAGGTGGTTTTGCCCGAGCCGGAGGGCCCGAGCATGGCGAAGAACGCGCCCTCGGCCACGGCCAGATCCACCGCATCCACGGCTTTGGTCGCGCCGAAATGGCGGGATACGGCGCGGAATTCTACGGCTGGGGGCATCGGGATTTCCACAGGCATTCAGGGCGGGGCGGCGCTGCCCGACCGGTGGCGAGGCGTGCTGCGTGCGAACGACGGCCTGGGCGCAGCAGTGCCCGCCCGGCGATCGGTCGGACCGGCCCTTGGGCGCCGCTAATTGCCGCCAACCACGGCCATGTAATCGCTGACCCAGGTCGCATAAGGCACGCAAGCCGTGGCACCGGCGGCGCATTTGGCGATCGGCGTGGTCCAGAAGTGGATCTTGTCGAACGTATCGGACCCGTTGGTGATGCAGCCCGCAGCGGTTTGCTGGCCAGAGCCGTCATTGCAGGCGGCGGGCACCACCGGGACCGAACCGAACCAGACCGACAGGTCGGATTGCAGGTTTGATGACAATGTGTGCTCCATCCACTTGTAGGCGCAGTTCGGATGCGGCGCGCCGGTCGCCAGCATCGTGGTATCGGCCCAGCCGGTGGCACCTTCGACCGGGATGGTCGAGGCGACCTTGGCCTCCTCCTGTTTCAAGAGGTTGACCTGATAGGGCCAGGACGACGAGGCGACCACACCTTCGTTCTTGAAGTCATCGGTCTGCACGGTCGCATCATGCCAGTAGCGACCGACCAGTTTGCGTTGGCCGCGCAACAGGTCCAGCGCTGCGGCGTATTGCGGCGGCGTCAGTTCGTAAGGGTTGGTAATGCCAAGGGCTGGCTGCTTGGTCATCAGGTACAAGGCCGCATCCGCGATGTAGATCGGGCCATCATAGGCCTGCACCCGGCCTTTGTTCGGCTTGCCGTCCGGCAGGTTTTGCGGCTCGAACACCACGGACCACGAGGTCGGCGGCGTCTTGAACACATCGGTGTTGTACATCAGCACGTTGGGCCCCCATTGGTAGGGCACGCCGTAGTGTTTGCCATCGACGGTGAACCACGCGCCGTCCTTCAGGCGGGGGTCAAGCCTGGCCCAGGACGGGATCAGCGCGATGTTGACCTCCTGCACCTTTTTGCCCGCGACCAGCCGCAGCGAGGCATCGCCGGAGGCGGTCACCAGATCAAAGCCGCCCTGATTCATCAAGGTTACCATCTCGTCGCTGGTGTTGGCGGTCTTGACGTTGACCTTGCAGGCGGTCGCCGTCTCGAACTTGGTGATCCAGTCAAAGGTCTTGTCGCTGGCGCCGCGTTCCATATAGCCGGGCCAGGCGACGATATCGACCTCGCCTTCGCCGTCGCCAATCGCCTTGAGCTGGGCCAGAACCGGGGTGGCGGCGAGGCCAAAGGCCAAAACCGCGGTGCCCAACAGTTTCATGGTGTGCATGTGGAGGCTCCCTGAATTGCGCCCGAGATGAAGATGGATCGCGCCGGGTTTTTGGGCGCAGGCATATGATCAAATTAGAGGGCGTGGCGCAGGACGCAAGACGATTCGCAGGGGGCGGGCGCGAGGGTTGCGCGCGTTGGGGAGCTTCGCGTCGCCCGAAGACCCCCTACCCAGACCTCCTGCCCGGACCCCCGCCCGGACCCCCTGCCCCCAAGACCCCCTGTCCAGACCGCCTGTCCAGACCTCCCGCACAGGCCCCCTGCACAGACCCCTCTGTCCAGACCTCCTGCCCAGACCCCCCCGCCCGGACCGCCTGTCCAGCCCCCCTGCCCGGACCCCGCGCCCGGACCCTATGCCCTGACCCCGCGCCCGGACCTCCTGTCCAGACCGCCTGTCCAGACCTCCGGTCCAGCCCTCCTGCACAGACCTCCGCCCTGCCCCTGCCCTGCCCCTGCCCTGCCCCTGCCCGGACCCCACCCGGACCTCCTGCCCGGACCCCTGCCCGGACCCCCCGCCCACACCCCTGCGGCGGAGTTTTGCCGCGATGAAGGGGTTAGGTACCCGTCATTTCTGCGACAAGGCCGGCGTGGTGCTGCGCGATCAGGGCGGCGTAGGCGGTGCGTTTGGCTGGGGTGAAGTGGTGGCCTTCCGCCAGCAGATTGACGGTGCCAAGGACCGGACCATTCAGGCTGAAGATCGGGATATTGCTGCAGGCGCCCAGACCCAGTGCTGTGATCAGGGCGTGGTCGAAGAAGTATTTGGCGAACTCCGGTGTGGTGTTGGCGACGAAGGTTTGGCGGGCCGCAATGGTGTGGGCGTACCAGCCGTCGCGGGTCAGGGGTTTGGTGCCGGTGGCGGGGTATTCGACCGGGTGAGAAGTATAAGCTCGGCGGGCGACACCGGCGGCATCGTCCAGCACCGTCACGGTGAACAGCCGGGTGCCAAGGCGGGCGCAGGCGGCATGGAGTTCGGGGTAGGTTGGGGTCATGGCGCGGTTCCGGTCAGGGGTTGGGGGGAGAAGGGCACGTGGCGGCATTGCCGGTGTTCGGGGATTGGGTGCTGCGGAATCCAGGTGACAAGACCTGCACGCCAGAGCCAAAAAGAGCGGGTTGCGCCAGCGGAATGCTGGATTTTCGGCGCGGCAAGGCGGCAGGTTTCGAAGGTTTTGCCGGATGCGGGCGGCTGGCAAGGGTGCGAAGGCAGGGGCCGGATGCGGCAATGGTTGCAGGGGGCGGAAGCGGGTGGCGATTGCAGGGGGGCAGGGAATGCGGTTGCAGGGGGTGGCTGCGGGTGGCGGAAGCAGAGGTGCGGATA
>JAYTQA010000441.1:0-7024 GCA_043746955.1 bacterium
GCCTGGGCGCTCAATGCCGCAACGGGCCGGATTGCCTGGCAAATCACCGGGGCTGCGTCACTGGGCGGGGTCCATTATGACGCAGGTGCCGCACCGGGCGTCGATGGCGGCACGGTGATTTTCCCGTTCAGCAGCGGCACCCTGATGGCGGTGGAGGCGGGCACCGGTGCCGCGAAATGGACCGCCGCCGTGTCGGGCAGCCGTCTGGGCCGGGTCTATGCCAGTTCTGGCGATGTGACCGGCGATCCGGTTCTGTCCGGCGGGATCCTCTATGTCGGCACCCAAGGCGGGCGGACCGGGGCCTTTAGCGCGGCGGATGGCAAGCGGATCTGGACGGCGGAGGAGGGTGCCCTGAACCCGCCGCTGGTGGTCGGCGGTTCGGTGTTCGTGGTCAACGATGATGGCCGTCTGGTGCGGCTTTCCGCCCGCGATGGCCAGACGATCTGGGCGGTCGATCTGCCGTATTTCGTCAAGGCCCGGCCGAAAAAGGTGCAGGCGATCACCGCGAGCTTCGGCCCGGTGCTGGCCGGTGGCCATATCATCGTCGTCTCGTCGGACAACACCTTGCGCGCCTTCAATCCGACCGATGGCAGCCTCGCCGCCGAAGTGGCGTTGCCGGGCGGTGCCGCGACCCCGCCAGCGCTCGCCCAGGGCCTGCTGTTTGTCGTGAACAATCAGGGCCAACTTCTGGCTTTCCGCTAACCGGGTTAGGGTGTAAGGCACCCGTTCCGAACGCCAAGGAAGTCAGATGAGCTTTACCCTCGCCATCGTGGGCCGCCCGAATGTGGGCAAATCCACCCTGTTCAACCGCCTCGTGGGCCGCAAACTGGCGCTGGTCGATGACCAGCCCGGTGTCACCCGCGACTTGCGCGAAGGCGATGCCAAACTGTTCGACCTGCGCTTTACCGTGATTGATACCGCAGGGCTGGAGGAGATCACCGACGACAGTTTGCAAGGCCGGATGCGTCGGCTGACCGAACGCGCCGTCGATATGGCCGATATCTCGCTGTTTCTGATTGATGGCCGGGTCGGTGTCACGCCCTCCGATGAAACCTTCGCCGACATCCTGCGCAAAAAGGGTGCCAAGGTGATCCTCGGGGTGAACAAAGCCGAAGGCAAGGCCGGTGACGCCGGCGCGTTGGAGGGTTGGAGCCTTGGGCTTGGCGAACCGATCCGGCTCTCTGCCGAACATGGCGAGGGGATGGACGACCTTTATACCGCGCTGAAACCCTTTGAGGCGAAATTCGCCGCCCGTGCCGAAGCGGACGCCCCGGTGGTCGATGTCGATATCTCCGAAGCGGAAGCCGAACTGGAACCCGATCAGAAATCGTGGCTGCCAAGCGCTGACAAACCCCTGCAAATCGCAGTGATCGGCCGACCGAATGCCGGAAAATCGACGCTGATCAACACCATCCTCGGCTATGACCGCCTGCTGACCGGACCAGAACCGGGGATTACCCGCGACTCAATCTCGGTCAAAGCCGACTGGCTGGGCACGCCGATGCGGATTTTCGACACCGCTGGCATGCGCAAACGCGGCAAAGTGGTGGAAAAGCTGGAAAAGCTGTCGGTCGCCGACGGGTTGCGCGCCGTGCGCTTCGCCGAGGTGGTCGTGGTGCTGCTCGACGTGGAAATTCCGTTTGAAACCCAAGACTTGCGCATCTGCGACTATGCCGAAACCGAAGGCCGCGCGGTGGTGGTGGCGATCAACAAATGGGATCTTGAGGGCGAAAAGCAGGAAAAGCTGGCCGAACTGAAGGAAATGTTCGAACGCCTGCTGCCGCAACTGCGTGGAGCACCTTTGGTGACGATCTCCGGCAAAACCGGCCGCGGCATGGACCGGCTGCATGAGGCAGTCCTGAAAGCCCATGCGGTCTGGAACCGCCGGGTCGCGACCGCCCGGCTGAACACCTGGCTGGGTGCGATGACCGAGGCGCATCCGCCGCCTGCGCCGGGCGGCAAACGGATCCGCCTGCGCTATATGACCCAGGTCAAGACCCGGCCGCCCGGTTTCATCGTGATGTGCACCCACCCCGAGGATATGCCCGACAGCTATCGCCGTTACCTCGTGAACGGGTTGCGGGAGCATTTCGACATGCCCGGCACGCCGATCCGGGTGACCTTGCGCAGTCAGGGCGACAAAAACCCGTTCAAGAACCCCAAGTTCAACACGCCCTCGCGCTTGCGCAAGCATCTCGACGGGCCGAAGAAGCCCTGAGGTTCTGCCCTTGGCTGGGCGCCGGGAGGGTTTCACACCCTCCCCGCTTAGCAGTTTCTTCGCTGCTAAGCAGCAAACTGCACGCACCTCCCGTGGAGTATTTGTGCCCAGATGAAGAGAAAGAATAGGTTAGAGGCCGATCTTCCTACGGATGTCACCGGGAGACAGGCCGTCGGCGCGGTATTTTGCCAAGGCGCGGGCGTCGTCGCGTTTGGCGAGGCGGCGGCCGGCTTCATCGCGGATCAGGCGGTGGTGGTGATAGGCGGGTGTGGGCAGGTCCAGCAGCCGCTGCAGGGCGACGTGGAGCGGGGTGGCCGCGAAAAGATCCTCGCCTCGGGTCACTTCGGTGATGCCTTGGGCGGCGTCATCGACCACGACGGCGAGATGATAGGCCACGCCAATGTCGCGCCGCGACAGGATCACATCGCCGATGGATTGGATGAGTTGCGCGGGGTTGAAGCGGTAAGTGGCTGATTTGGTTCCGGTTTCAATGAAGCTGAGGTCACCGAGACGGGACGCGGCGCGGGTTAGATTGAGGCGGAGGGCGCCGGTTTCATGGCCAGCATCCCGGCAGGTACCGGGATAGATCGGGCCGGAGGTGCCTTCTTGCGGGGCGGCAAGGGCCGCGCGGATGTCGGCCCCAATCGTGGCGCGGGTGCAGGTGCAGTGGTAGGTCAGGCCAAGACTCTGAAGCTGGCCGAGAGCTGCGTCATAGGCGGACTGGCGGGTGGATTGTCTTAAGACATTAGGTTCAAAACGCAGTCCAAGCCATTGAAGATCCTCCATTATCCGAAATTCCCACTCCGGCTTGCAGCGGGCGGTGTCAATATCCTCGATCCGCAAAAGGCAGTGGTCGCCCCGCTCGATGGCAACCAGGGCGGCATAGGCGTGGCCCAGATGCAGCGGGCCGGTCGGGCTGGGGGCGAAGCGGGTTACCCGAGCCATGTCTGGAACGACGCCTTGGCGCGGTCAGTATACGCCTTATAGCGGGTTTGGCGGCCCTTTCTACCAGATTTAGCGTCAATTGGCGGGAAAAGCCCGAAGTTGACGTTCATCGGTTGGAAAGTTTTCGCCTCGGCCCCGCCGGTGATGTGACTGATCAGCGCGCCCATCGCGGTGTCGGGCGGCGGCGGCGGCAGGCTGCGGCCTTGCAGTTCGGCGGCAGCCATCCGACCTGCCACCAGACCCATCGCGGCAGATTCGACATAGCCTTCGACCCCGGTAATCTGGCCGGCAAAGCGGATGTTGGGCCGCGATTTCAGACGCATCTGGTCATCCAACAGGCTGGGGGAGTTGATGAACGTGTTGCGATGGATGCCGCCCAGCCTTGCGAAACTGGCATTCTCCAACCCGGGAATCAGTTTGAAAACAGCGGTTTGTGCGCCGTACTTCATCTTGGTCTGAAAGCCGACCATGTTGTAAAGCGTGCCGAGTTTGTTGTCGCGCCGCAACTGAACCACCGCATAGGCTTTGACCGGAGGGTTATGCGGGTTGGTCAGCCCGACCGGCTTCATCGGGCCGAAACGCAGGGTTTCAGGGCCACGTTCGGCCATCACCTCGATTGGCAGGCAGCCGTCGAAATAGCCAGCGGTCTCGCCCGGATGAAACTCGGTTTTGTCAGCGTTTAGAAGGGCTTGGATGAAGGTGTTATACTGATCTTTGGTCATCGGGCAGTTCATATAGGCGGTCTGTTCTTCGAGCGTTTCGCCCTTGTCGTAGCGGCTTTGCATCCAGACCACCGACATATCGACACTGTCGGCATAAACGATCGGCGCGATGGCGTCGAAAAAGGCGAGCGCGTCGGCATCTGTCGCAGCCCGGATCGATTGAGCAAGGGCAGCGGAGGTCAGCGGGCCGGTGGCGACAATCCAAGTCCCGTGCGAAGGAAGGCTGGTAACCTCCTCATAAGACACGAAAATCAGCGGATGGCTTTTCAGCTTTTCGGTGACGTATTGGGCGAAAGGGTCGCGGTCGACGGCAAGGGCACCACCTGCGGGAAGCCGGTGCGCTTCGGCGGCTTGCAGGATCAGACCGCCCGCGGCGCGCATTTCCCAATGCAGCAGGCCCACGGCGTTTTGCTCGCTGTCATCCGAACGGAACGAGTTCGAGCAGACCATTTCGGCGAAATCGCCGGTGCGGTGGGCGAAGGTTTTCACCTGCGGGCGCATTTCGTGGAGGATCACGGGGACACCCATTTGGGCGGCTTGCCAGGCGGCCTCAGACCCTGCCATGCCGCCGCCGATGATGTGTAACGGTTCCATGTTGGGCGGTTTAGGCGGTTTTGGGGCTAAAGAAAAGCCGGGTTCGGGCGGTCTTTTTGGCGTCTTGCTGCGGTCTTCTTTGCGTCTCTACGATTGTCTTGCCACAAGGGGGGGTTTTTTGGCTTTCGAAGGTTGCGCTTTTGGCTGGCCGCCGGGGAGGTTTCACACCTCCCCGGACCCCTCCGTGGGATATTCAGGGACAGAAAATGGCGTGGAGGGCGGCGCGTTCTTTTTCGATGTAGGTGGCGGGGTCTTCGGCGTGGTAGCGGTTGAGGCTGGTGGCTTTGGCGAAAAAGCCGGTGGCGGGCAGGTTTTGGTTCAGGCGGCCGGAGACGACGGCGGCGCGGAACGGGTGGTTTTGGGCCGCGTCTTGGTCCATCAGCGCCTCCAAAGCGTCGGTCAGGCGGGCGATGCTGGCGGGGCCGGTGAGGTCGAGGTCTTTTGCGAGGGCGCCGTAGGTGGTGGTTTGGTTTTGCGCGGCGAGCTGGGCCAGCCGCACTTCTAGGCCGGGGATCACTTGGTGCGCGCCTCTAGGGCGGAGGCGATGCGGTCTAGGTGGCGGACGATGTCTGCTTGCGCCAAAGACTTGCTCTTGGCGTGAGTGTCCATCGTGTTTTGGTGGGGAGTTCCCGTTCGCAAAAAGTACCACAACAAACCGGTGAAGGCAGCCATTAGTAAGAGGGGGAGAATTTGTGGCAACCAATAGAAAATAAATTCTTCCATCTTACTCCCCATCCTGTTCGGGCACCCGTGCCACCGACACCACTTCCTCACTGCCGCCGGTGTTCAGCACCTTCACGCCACCGGCGCCACGCGAGCGAAAGCTGATCTGGTCGACCGGGACGCGGATCGACTGGCCGGTACTGGTGGCGAGCATGATCTGGTCGGAGAGGTCCACTTTGAAGGAGGCTATCAGGGTGCCGCCGCGCATGGCGCTGTCCATCGCTTTGACGCCCATGCCGCCGCGACCGCGCACCGGGTAGTCGTGGCTGGACGACAGTTTGCCGGCGCCGGAGGTGGTAATGGTCAGGATCAAATCCTCGGCGGCGGACATTTCGGCGTAGCGGTCGGGGGAAAGCTGGCCGAGTTCGGTGGGTGCCTCGGCGGAGCGGGCGTTGGCGGTGCCAGCCTCGACGGCTTCGGCTTCCGCGTCGGCGTCGTCAGCTTCAGCCTCCTCGGTGCTGCCCGCAATCAGGCGGCGTTGTTTGAGGTAGGCTTCGCGTGTCGCAGGGTCCGCCTCGAAATGGCGGATCACCGACATCGAGACGACCCGGTCGCCTGCGGCCAGACGGATGCCCCGAACCCCGGTCGAGCCGCGCGATTTGAAGACGCGGATCTCGGTGGTGGCGAACCGGATCGCGCGGCCAAGGGCGGTCACCAGCATCACGTCATCCTGATCATCGCAGATGGCGGCGTTGACCAAAGTGACGCCCTCGGGCAGTTTCATCGCAATCTTGCCGTTGCGCAGGACGTTGGTGAAATCACTGAGGTCGTTCTGCCGCACATCGCCGTCCGAGGTGGCAAAGACGATCTGCAGATTGTCCCACTCCGCTTCCGGGGCATCGACCGGCATCAGGGCGGCGATCGAAATGCCGGGAATGACGGCCAAGATATTGACGATGGCCTTGCCCTTGGCGGTCCGGCCGGCCAGCGGCAGACGCCAGGTTTTCAGCTTGTAGACCATGCCATCGGTGGTGAAAAACAACAGGTTGGTGTGGGTGTTGGCGACGAAAAGTGTCGTCACGACGTCGTCATCCTTGGTCTGCATCGAAGCCAGACCCTTGCCGCCCCGGTTTTGGGCGCGGAATTCGGCCAGCGGCGTGCGCTTGATATAGCCGCCGGAGGTGATGGTCACGACCATATCCTCGCGTTCAATGAGGTCTTCGTCTTCCATATCACCGGCCCAGTCGATGATCTCGGTGCGGCGGGGCACCGCGAACAGGGCTTTCACCTCGCGGAGTTCGTCGGAAATGATCGCCATGATCCGCTCGCGGCTGCCCAGGACGACCAGGTAATCCTTGATCTTGAGTGCGAGATCTTCCAGTTCGTCGGTGACTTCCTTGACGCCCAAAGCGGTCAGGCGTTGCAGGCGCAGGTCAAGGATCGCGCGGGCCTGCACCTCGCTGAGATTATAGCTGCCATCGGGGTTCATCGTGTGGCTGGGGTCGTCGATCAGCCGGATGAACGGGGCAATCTCACCGGCGGGCCAGCGGCGGGTCATCAGCTTTTCGCGGGCTTCGGCGGCGTCAGCACTGGCGCGGATGGTGCGCACGACCTCGTCCACGTTGGAAACCGCAACCGCCAGACCACACAGGATATGGCTGCGTTCGCGGGCTTTCTTCAGTTCAAACGCGGTGCGGCGTGCGACAACTTCCTCGCGGAAGGTGATGAAATGGCTGAGAAAATCGCGTAAGGCGAGGGTTTCGGGGCGACCGCCGTTCAAGGCCAGCATGTTGCAGGCGAACGAGGTTTGCATCGGCGTGAAACGGAACAGCTGGTTTAACACCACATCGGGCGTCGCATCGCGCTTGAGCTCGATCACCAC
>JAYTQA010000442.1:0-7017 GCA_043746955.1 bacterium
GTTGGCTATTGGGATGACGCCCGCAGGGGCATTGGAGAACCAGCATGACAACGATCCGCCAAGCGACCGTGAGACTGACCGCCGCGCAGGCGATGGTGAAATGGCTTTCGGTGCAGATGACCGAAGACGGCGAGCGGTTTATCGCGGGTGTCTGGGCGATTTTCGGCCATGGCAACGTGGCGGGTCTGGGGGAGGCGCTGCATGGGATTGGCGAGGCTTTGCCGACCTGGCGCGGCCAGAACGAGCAGACGATGGCCCATACCGCGATTGCCTATGCCAAGACGATGAAGCGGCGGCGGGCGATGGCTGTCACCTCCTCGATCGGGCCGGGGGCGCTGAATATGGTGACGGCGGCGGCTTTGGCGCATGTGAACCGGGTGCCGGTCTTGCTGATCCCGGGCGATGTTTTTGCCAGCCGCGCGCCCGATCCGGTGCTGCAGCAGGTCGAGGATTTTGACGATGCGACGGTCAGCGCCAATGATTGCTTCCGCCCGGTCAGCCGCTATTTCGACCGGATTTCGCGGCCCGAACATATCCTGACTGCCTTGCCGCGTGCCTTGCGGGTGATGACGGATCCGGCCAACTGCGGGCCGGTGACTTTGGCGTTTTGTCAGGATACCCAAGCCGAAGCCTATGATTACCCTGTGGAATTCTTTGAGCCGAAGGTCTGGTACATCCGCCGTCCTGAACCCGATGCGCGGGAATTAGCGGCTGCTATCGCCGCGATCAGGGCCGCCAAAAAGCCGCTGATCGTGACCGGTGGCGGCGTGATCTATTCGGGCGCCGAGGCAGTGCTTGCGGCCTTTGCGGCCAAGCACAACATCCCGATGGTGGAGACTCAGGCGGGCAAGGGTGCTGTCGATTGGCAGGACCGTTTGAACTTCGGTGCGCCCGGTGTGACTGGCACGGCCTGCGGCAATACGTTGGCGGCAGAGGCGGATCTGGTGATTGGCGTCGGCACCCGGTTTGCCGATTTCACCACCGGGTCGTGGACGGTGTTCAGTGCTCCGGGCCGAAAACTGCTGTCGATCAACGTGCATGGCTATGACGCGGCCAAACGGGGGGCGGTGGGTCTGGTGTCGGATGCCAAAGTGGCGCTGGAAAAGCTCAGCGCGGCCTTGGGCGACATCCGCTTTGCCGACCCGGATTTTGGCGCACGGGACGCATGGTACCAGACGGTCGACGGGCTGACGGCGCAGCCCAAGGGCAACGATCTGCCGAGTGATGTGCAGATCATTGGTGCTGTGCAGCGCAATACCGGCAAAACCTCGGTGGTGATGAGTGCAGCAGGCACGATGCCGGGCGCTTTGCACACCATCTGGCGGTCGGCCGCTGCGGGCTACCATATGGAATATGGCTTCTCCTGCATGGGCTATGAGATTGCGGGTGCTATGGGCGTCAAGCTGGCGCGGCCAGAGGCGGATGTGGTCTGCATGATCGGCGATGGCAGTTATATGATGGCCAATAGCGAACTGGCGACGGCGGTGATGATGGCGGTGCCGTTTACCGTGATCCTGACCGACAACCGGGGCTATGGTTGCATCAACCGGCTGCAACAGGCGACCGGGGGGGCAGCGTTCAACAACCTGTTGGACGACAGCTATCATGTGAACGCCGGCCATATCGACTTTGCCGGCCATGCAGGCGCGATGGGCGCGCATGTGGTCAAGGCGGGCTCGGTGGCGGAACTGGAAGCCGCGATGCAGGTGGCGAAAGCGGCGACTGTTCCGACGGTGATTGTGATTGAGACCGACCCCGCACCGGGCACTGGTGCTGGCGGGACCTGGTGGGATGTGGCGGTTCCGGAAGTGTCGGTGCGCGCCGAAGTGCGGGCCGCGCGGGAAGGCTATGAGGCTGCGACCAAACGGCAGACATTGGTGAACTGACCTCAAGCCGGGGGGCCAGCCCCCCCTTGCGCCATTGGTTGCTCGGACCAATGGCGCTACCAATGGCTCACCCGGAGTATTTTTGCCCAGATGAAAGGGAAAGCGATGGCTGATCTATTGCGCAAGCCAAACGGTACCCGTGGCAAGGTGCATGACATCACCGCCGCGAGCGCGGGTTGGGGTTATGTCGGCTTTGGCCTCTACCGGCTGGCGGCGGGCGAGCGTGCTGGCGAGGCAACCGGCGACCGCGAGGTGATCCTCGTGCTGGTCGAGGGCCGCGCGCAGATCACCGGCGCGGGTCAGGATTTTGGCGAGATGGGCGCGCGGATGTCGGTGTTTGAAAAGACCCCGCCGCATTGCCTGTATCTGCCCGGCGGGGTCGCATGGCAGGCGGTGGCTACCACGGCCTGCACGCTTGCGGTCTGCACCGCCCCCGCCCTTGGCAGCTATCCGGCGCGCAAACTCGGGCCGGACGGGATCTCGATGGTCCCTCGCGGCACCGGTGCCAACCTGCGGCTGATCAACAATATCGCGATGGAGGGGCGTGACGTCGCGGGCAGCCTGCTTGTCACCGAGGTTTTCACCCCGCAAGGCAACTGGTCGTCCTACCCGCCGCATCGCCACGACGAGGATGACTTCCCCCGGATGACCTATCTGGAGGAAAGCTATTACCACCGGCTCAACCCCGCGCAGGGTTACGGCATCCAGCGGGTTTATACCGAGGATGGCGCTTTGAATGAAACCATGGCGGTGAAAAACCATGACGTCGTGCTGGTGCCCAAAGGCCACCACCCCTGCGGCGTGCCTTACGGCTATGAGATGTACTACCTCAACGTCATGGCCGGCCCGATCCGCAAATGGCGGTTTGCCAACGATCCGGATCACGAGTGGATTTACCAGCGCGACAGTCCGGCGGTTTGATCCCGCCAACGCTGATCCATCAAGGCGTCCATATGTGGACACTTTTCGAAATCGTTTATAGTCAATGGGTTAGGTTTTTTCCTTCAGGTTCGGTTAACCAGATAAGGGCGCAGAAAGATCCCCTGAGCCGGATCGGGTGTGAGCGAGCAGGGTTGCACGGCCCTCTGCCCCCTTTTATTTCATCTGTCCAAAAATATCCCACGGGGGGCGTGCAGTTTGCTGCTTGAGCCACGAAGAAACTGCTAAGCGGGGGGTGTGAAACCCCCCAGCCGGGTCCGCCGAGCGCCTCCGCTGAAAGCCTAGATCGCCATCTGCTGGCCCATCTCGACCACGCGGTTCGAGGGCAGGCAGTAGAACGCGGTGGCGTCGGCGGCGGATTTAGACAGGCTGATGAAAATCCGCTCCTGCCAGAACGGCAGGCCCTGATGGCGGGCCGAGCGGAAGGTCCGGCGGTTCAGGAAAAAGCTGGTGGTCATGATGTCGAACTTCTCGCCACGTTTGCGCGCCAGCGACAAGGCCCGCGGGACGTTCGGGGTTTCCATATAGCCAAAGGTCATGATGACCCGGACGAACTTTTCGGACAGCCGCTCCATCACGATCTTTTTGTCGTCCGACACGATCGGGATGTTCGCCACCTTCACGGTCACGATGAAATTCTGACCATGCAGCACGCGGTTGTGTTTGAGGTTATGCAGCAGGGCCGAAGGGGCGGTGTCGGGGTCTTGGGTCAAAAACACCGCCGTGCCCGGCACCGACATCGGCTTCGATTTGTCGAGCATGGCAATCAGCTTGACCAAGGATATCGCCGAATCGCTGGCTTTGCGCTTGACGTGATGGGTGCCGCGCACCCAGGACCAGATCAGCAAACACATGGTCGAGGCGATCAGCACCGGCACATAGCCACCGTCGATCAGTTTCAACAGGTTGGCCGCGAGGAACAGCAGCTCCACCAGCAGAATCGGCGCAATGATGCCCGCGACCACCGGGATCGGCCATTTCCACGCCCGGCTGAGCAGCACGAACAACAGGATCGAGGTGATCACCATATCGCCCGATACCGCGATGCCGTAGGCCGAGGCGAGCTTGGTTGACGAGCCAAACGCCGCCACCAGACCGATCACCGCCAGCATCAGGATCGTGTTGACCTTGGGCATGTAGATCTGGCCGTGCTGGGTTTCCGAGGTGTGGCGAATCTCCAGCCTTGGCAGCAGACCCATCTGCACGGCTTGCTGCATCATCGAGAAGGCGCCAGAGATCACCGCTTGCGAGGCAATCACCGTGGCTGCGGTGGCGAGGATCACCAGCGGCAGCAGCAGAGGTTTGGGGGCCATCAGGAAAAACGGGTCGGTCATCGCCTCGGGATGGTTCAACACGAACGCGCCCTGGCCCAGATAGCTGATGGTCAAGGCCGGAAACACCAGAACCGCCCAGGCGATCCGGATCGGGCGGCGGCCAAAGTGGCCCATGTCGGCATAAAGCGCCTCGCCCCCGGTCACCGCCAGAAACACCGAACCCAGCACAAGGAACGACCCCAGCCGGTGGCGGGCCAGAAATTCGACCGCATGCGCCGGGTTCAGGGCGGCCAGTATCTGCGAATTGTCGCCAAGGTGCCACAGGCCAAGCCCGGCCATGGTCAGGAACCAGACCACCATAATTGGTCCGAACAGGATCGACACCCGCTCGGTGCCCTGCGCCTGAAACAGGAACAGGCCGATGATGATGCCCAGCGTGGCTGGCACCACGTAAGGCGCAAAACTTGGCGCCACGATCGCCATGCCTTCGATCGCCGACAGCACCGACATCGCCGGCGTGATCATCGCATCGCCGAAGAACAGCGAAATCCCGACCACGCCAATCCCGATCAGCCAGCCGGGCCGCTTTTTCATCGCCTGCTGGACCAAGGCCACCAGCGACAGCGTGCCGCCCTCGCCCCGGTTGTCGGCGCGCATCACCAGGAGCACGTATTTCACGGTGACGATCAGCACCAGTGTCCACAACAGCAGCGAGACGATGCCGACCACCTCTTCGGGGCTTTTGCCATCCCACCGCGCGCCGTGCAGCGATTCGCGCAGCGCATAGAGCGGCGAGGTGCCGATATCGCCGTAAACCACGCCGATGCAGCCCAGAACCAGCTTCCACAGTTTGGTCGGATGGGCCGGTTCCGGCACCGACGCGGGTGCTGCTTGGGGGCCTACGCCGGGCTTGATCGGTTGTGGTTCGGCAATTGGCGCCGCCGGTGCGCCTGTGGTGCTTTGTTCGTTCATGACCTGAGCCGTAGACCCATATGATGGGCTAATTATACCCGTCGCGCGCCCGCGTCCAGCGATGCATTTTTCGACAGGATCTGGCGGGCGACCTTGGCCTTGGCCTTGGCCTTAGCCCGGGGCCAGCATCCGGCGAAACAGGTGGTTGAGGTAAGCCTCCGCCTCGGCAAACGGGTCATGGCCGTGGCCAAGCACCGCGCGGACCTGCACATCAAAATCGGCGTAATGCTGGGTCAGCGCCCAGATCGAAAAGATCAGATGCACCGGATGGACCTGGGCTATCCGGCCCTGCGCCATCCAGGCGGTCAGCACCACCGCCTTTTCATCGACCAGGGTTTTCAACTGGCCGGCAATCTCTGGCATCAGACGGGGTGCGCCTTGCAGGATTTCATTGGCGAACAACCGGCTTTCGCGCGGATAATCCCGGGCAAGCTGCAGCTTGCGGCGCACATAAGCCATCACCTCTTCGACCGGCTCACCGTCCGGGTTCATGTGGCGCAACGGGTCGAGCCAAGTGCGCAGCAACTGCGCCATCAGCGCCAGATAGACCGCGTCTTTGGACGGGAAGTAGTACAGCAGGTTCGGCTTGGACAGGCCCGCCGCATCGGCAATCTGATCCAGCGTGGCACCGCGAAAGCCATGCTGGGCGAACACATCCAAGCCCGCCTCAAGGATCGCCTTGGAGTTGCGTTGCTGAATGCGGGTCTTGGGTTTGAGCATCAGAAATCCTGTTCCACACGCGGTCTTATGCAACCTTCCGCACTTTCATGCAGGATGCAAACGGCAAGTTGAAGGCGCGGTGACGCAGACCAGCGCAGGATGACGTTGGATAGAAACATCCTTCTGCGCTGGATTCTCAGGGGTCGCGTGATGGACGCGGAAAACCGGATACCCCATATCCCGCATCACGCGCTAAACGGTGCGGGTTCGGGGCCCGGTTGACCTGGCGCAGGGCTACTGGCGCACAAAGCGCAACGTCGGCGGCCCGGCCCTGAGCGCCAGCTTGGCAAACAGGTCCAGCGGCGGTTTTGGGCTGGGGTAAAGCGCGCAGCTGTCGTTGAGAAAGCCCACCAGATCGTTGGTCTTGAGGCTGGTCTTCAGCCGGTCGCAGGCCAGCGGGCTGACCAGAAGTTCGCGTCCGTCCCAGGTGGCAATCGCGTAATCCGCGCCCAGATTGCCTTCGGTGAACGCCTGAACCACGTAGCGTGTGGCGTCCAGCGGAATGAAAGCATAGCTGTCGAGCCGCGCCGGGTTTTCCGCGCTGGGGTCCGCCACGGTGTAATGCCGACCCGAGGGCACCGCCCGCACCGTCGGATCAGCCGTAGCGACCCAGACGCCGTCCTTCAGGTCATAGACCGCAAAGCTGTGGGGATGGGTGCCCAGGATGGGCACGGCATCGGCCTCGGCAAAAATCGGGGTTTTGGAATGCAGGATGCAACCCGACACCAGCAGAACCGCCACGACCCAAAGTGTACGCATCCAAACCCCCAGATTTCCCCCCCAGATGACAGGCCTGACGCCGCACGGCAACCGTCAGGCCATCAGCGCCGTGATCGCCTCGACCACAAGGCGGTGATCCTCCACGCTGGGCAGGCCCGAAACGGTGGCCACCGCCACGATCCCGGCGCCCGCCACCCGCAGCGGCACCGCACCGCCATGGTCGGCATAATCCGCCTCCGCCAACCCTTCGGAGGCGACGCTGCGCCCGCGTTCGGCGTTCTTCATGCCGACGATCAGCGAGGCGCGACCCATCATCAGCGCGGTGTTCGACTTCCTACGCGCCCAGTTGTCGTTGTTGGCCGACGATCCGGGCAAAGCCGCGTGAAAATAGGTCCGCCCGGTGCTGCGGATGCTGATCACGACCGGCAGGTTGCGCAGTTGCGCGAGAGTCACCAGCGCGGCCCCCAACCGGCCGGCCATCGTCTCATCAAAACCGGGCAGGATCA
>JAYTQA010000443.1:0-17559 GCA_043746955.1 bacterium
TCGACCCTGTTTGCGCTCTGGTCCGCGCGGGCGGGAGTCGCTGCATTGATCCGAGGGTTGAATGCCATCTACCACTTGCCGAATCGCTCGGGGGGCAGCCATCAGATCCGCGCGTCGCTGTTGACGCTGGCGCTGATCGGGCTGGCTTTGTCGGCGATGTTCGTCTCGGTGGTAGCGCCGCTGGTCATCGGGTTGTTGCCGATGCCCGGCGGCGAGGCCGTGGCGCTGCACCGCGCCAATCTGGCCCTTGGGGTGGTTCTGATCGTGGCCTCGGTCGGGGCCGCCTATCGTTACGGCCCGAATCACACCGCAAAGCGGGTGCCATTTTTCAGCTGGGGTCTGTTGGTCGCCGTGGTGCTTTGGGCGCTGGCTGCGCGCGGGTTCATGCTGTATCTGGCCAACTTCCCGTCCTACAACCGGGTCTACGGCTCGATCGGGGCGGTGGTTGCCCTGCTGATCTGGCTGTATGTCAGCGCCTATTCCGTGCTCTTGGGGGCTGCGGTTGATGCCGAACGGCGCCGCCGTCAATAATCCCGCTTCAAGTAAATTCCGACCCCGGTTGAACCTGCCGAATCGACCCGGCCTTTCAGCGTGATGTGCCGCGCCACGTCGTAGTTCAGGCTGATCGAGCTTTTGCCGCCCTGATCCACCGTCACCTCACTATAAGTCTTGTCGCTCAGATACTTACCCGCCGTAACCGAGGTGTTGCCGCTGCCATCCGACTGCACGTCCAGATTGTCGAGCCCGGTCTTGCGGCGGAGCGCGCCGATCACGCCATCGCCGCCCTTACCCGCCAGCGTGGCGACGGCCGAGGCGAGTTGCACCGCCTGAAACGCGCTGATCGTCGCCAGCCCACGGTCAAACAACAGGCGGGCCAGAACCTCTTCCTGCGGCAGAACGGGGGTTGAGGTGAAGGTAACCGTTGGGTTGTCAGCCTGGCCGTCAATCAAAACCGACGCGGTGATCCCCTCGCTTTCGACCGAGGCCAGAATGTGGATAAACGGCACCAGCGCGCCCTGCAACTGAAACTGCGCTTCGGACAACACCAGCCGGCGTCCCAGAATATCCAGCCGCCCCCGGATCATGTTGAACGCGCCAGACGGTACGATGTTCGCGGTCGTCCCCCGCAAAATCAAACTGCCGCCCAGTTCGGCATCCAGACCACGGCCCCGGACAAACACTTGGTTCGGCGCGGAAATTGACAGGTTCAGCGCATAGCCGGGGCCCGCCGCCTGCGCACTTGCCGTCCCCCCGACCCCGGCGCGGCTGCGGGTCGCCTGAACGGCGGCGGTGTCGCCCACATGGGTCAGGCCGGGCAAGTTGCCATCCGCGCCAAACCCGGTGGCGGGGATGCGCAACTCGGTCCGCCCCAGCGCTACATTGCCTGCAATCGCGGCTCCGCCCAAAGCCGGGCCGCGAAAGGTTACGCTGCCATTCAGCGTCGTGGTGTAAAGCTGCGGGTCTTTCAGCACGACCTGCGATAATTTCACTGCCAGATCCGCCGCATAGGGCGCCTCAAGACCCACGCTGCCCTGCACCGCAAGCTTGCCGCCGGTTGAGACTCCGCTTGCCCCGTTGATCACCGCCCGCCCGCCGCCTAAGGTCGCTGTCGCCGCCAAATCCTGCAGCGCAAAGGTCTGCGATGGGTCCGCCAGCCTGCCACCCGAAATCGACACCGGTCCGCTCAGCGATGCTAATGCCAGCGGGCCGTTCAGCCGCAGGTCAAACCGCAAAGCCCCGTCAATCGAGCGCGGGACAATCAGCGCGTTGGCCAGTGCCGCCGTGGCCGTGCCAGAAATACCAAGGTCGACGCGGGCAAAATTCGGCGAAACGCTGCCTTTCACCTTGGCGTCAATCTGGCCCGGCCCCTTGGCCGCAAGGTCGAGGGTCGTGCCGGCATCGCTTTGCTCCGCCGTGCCGGTCACGGTCAAAGCGCCGGGAAATTGCGGGTAAAGCAGCCCCAGATCAACCAGACGTGCTGAAACTGTCAGGTTTCGACGGGTGCCTGCGACCGTGCCAGTGACACTCGCCTTGATCTGGGCGTTGGACAGTTCGGCCTGATCAATCCGCAGCCCGGTCGGGGTCAGCGTGACTTTGGCCGCCACGGCAGAGGTTCCGCGCAACAGGCTGTCGGCCTGCGGCTGCCCGATGCCGAGGTTGGTGGCCTTGGCGGTCAGCGCCAACGTGCCATCATCGGGCTTGCCCGCAAAATCGGCGGTGCCAGACAGGCCACCCTGAAACCCCGCGCCGAGTGCGGTCAAATCCGGCACCGACAGCACCGCCGAAAGTTTGCTGCCGCTCCACGATGCCGTGCCCGCGACCGTCGCTTGCCCGTGGCCTGATGTGACCTTTGCGGTGGCAATCGTGGCCACCCCGCGGGCGAAACTGGCCTTCAACGTCAGCGCACTTGGCCCGGCCAGCACGCCATCCGCTTGGGCCTGACCAATGGCAATGTCCTGCCCCTGTGCCTCGGCATTCAGCGCGCCTTGCGTCAGCGTGCCCATGAACCGCCCGGTGGCCGCAAGACGACCTTGGTAACCGGGCCCCAGCGCCGCGAGGTCATCAAACCGCAGGATGCCCGAAAGATCACTTCCCGCGCTGGCAATGGTGCCGGACATATCGGCTGACAGGCTCGCGGCGGTCAGGGCAAGCGCGCGCAAGGTGGTCCCCGTCGCGTCCCGCTTGGCAGAGATGTGCAGTTGGCTCCCACCCGCCAGCAGTGCATCGACCTGCGCAATCCCAACCCCAAGGCCGCTGCCGATCAGATTGCCGGTCAGATCGAACGCACCGCTCAGCGGGCTGGCCTGCCCGTCCAGATCAAACCGCAAAGCACCGGTCAACGGCCGGCCCGCCAGCCCCGCCAGCCGCGACAGGTCGTCATAATGGCCAGCGGCGCGGCCGATCAACTCCGCCATCTGACCAATGCTGCCTTGGGTGCTGACCGCATAGCCCGGAGCGGTCAGCGACAGGTTGCTGATTTGCAGCGCAGATGTGTCTCTATTCCAGCTGAAGTCGCTGGTGCCAGTCACGGTCGGACCCAAAGCTTTGGCAAGGCCGGGGTCCTTTGGTGCCAGCGAAAGGGCGGCAAACCGGGCTGACCCGTCAAACAGCAGGTCTTTCAGCCGGCCCTGCGCTGTCAGCCGCACCAGCCCGGCGGCAAAGCTGCCACTGTCCAGCCGGTCTAGCGTTGCGCCAAACCGCCAAAGGTCACTATGGGTCTGGTCATAAGCCAAAGAGATGTCCGCATGCCCCAAAGTGACCGGGTGCGCGGCGGCAATCGGCAGCGTGACCGGCCCCTGCGCCAGCCCAATGGTGCCGGTCAGGTTCACGCTGTACAACTGCCCATCCGCCGCAGCCGCCAAACTGCCTTGCAGGTTCAGCGCCTGCGCCTGCACGGCAAAGCTTTGCAAGGTCAAAGCGCCCGCCGCCGTGCGCTGCCCTTTGGCATGAAGGACGACATTCGGGCCGAAGAAAGCCGCGTAGTCTGGCAGGAAAACCGGTGTCGGGTCGCCGGAAAGGTTGGCCTCAAAGCTGCGGGTGCCTTGCGTATCATCGGTTTGGGTCAACCTGCCCGCCAGCCGGGTCACCCCATCGGTTGACAAGTTCACCGTGGCGGCAAAGTTGGACAGCGTGCCGTTGCCCGCAATCGTCAGACTGGTGGCCGGTGTGCCCGGCACATGCAGCAGGTTGGCCGCAATCCCGCCCTTAGCCTCTGCCGCGTCCAGCTTCAGGTCCAGAACCTGGCTCGCGTTGGAAAAGCTGGCGGCGAGGGTCACATGGCCCTGCGGCGCGTCGCCCAAACGCTGCAAATCCAGATGCGCCGCCCCCTCACCCCCGGCGAGGTTGAGGTCAGCCGTCAGGCTCGCCTCCACCGCCTGACCCAGAACCTGCGGGCCCAGCACAATCTTATGCGCGGCGATCCCGTTGATGGCGATCGACACCGGCAGATCGGGCAGCGACCAGGGCTTGGCTTCGGCTGACGGCAGGTTTGCAGTCGCACTGCTGTTGGGCAGCCGGTCAAGATCAATCTCATCGGCCGACAGCGTGCTCACCACGATCTTGCCGGTCAAAAGCGCAGACTGGCTCCAATCCAGCGTCACATTTTTCAGGGTCAGCCAGATGCCTTGGTCATCCGCGATGGTCAGTTGCGTCAGGCTCGCTTGCGACGAAAGCGCCCCCTGAAACCCGTCAATCGTAACGGTACGGCCCGCGCCCGACAGGTTCTGTTCCAGCCAATTGGTCAGAAAATCCTTGTCCGCCGCCGCATCCGCCATGGCAGACATGGGCAGCAGGCACAGGGCGAGACTCAGCCAGACGCGCTTCAAAATGTTTGCCCCAATCCGACGTAAAGCTGCACGCCACTGCCGGTTTTGCCATGCACCGGCACCGCCACATCCAGCCGGATCGGCCCGACACTGGTGGCATAGCGCAGGCCCAGACCCGCACCGGCCTGCCAGTCGCTGCCGGCCCCGGTGATGTGGCCCAACCCCACCGCGCCCACATCAACAAAGCCCACCACGCCGATGGTCGGTGTGATCCGCACCCGCGCCTCTAGCGAGGTTGCAAGGAACCTGGTGCCGCCAATGTTGACCAGAGTGCCGCCATCATCCACCGTAGTGCCCAACGACTGATAGGGCTGCCCGCGCACCGTGCCACCGCCGCCGGAATAGAACAGATCGGTGCGCGGCGTGCCCAAAGCCGAGGCGCCCAAAATCGCCCCGCCCTGCAACCGCGCTGCAAACACCACGGCATTGTTCGCCCCGACGCCCTTGTACGCCCGCGCATCAAAATCCAGCCGCACGCCATTATCGGTGGTGCCAAACCCCAGGAACGGCTTGGCATTGGCATCGAGGTAGAAATACCGCGTGGCATCGGTCTTGCTGTCGCGCCGGTCCCAGGTCACGCCCAACGGCAACGCCAGACTGCGGTAGGTGAAATCGCCCGCCGTGTCGCGGCCTTTGGAAAAGTTGTAGCTCAGCGCCACCCGGGCGGTCAGCGCTGCGCTAAAATAATGGGTAAAGCCGAACCCGGTCGATAGCGTGTCGGCGCTGAAGTCGGTATCGTTCTTGCGCCCGACATTGGCGAACAGGTTCAGCGTCGTATCGGCATCCGGCGTGGCCGGCCGGTCCAGCGTGACCCCCAGCGCCGTGTCGATCCCGCCGGACTTGGCCGAAATGTGGCTGACAGCGCCGGTGATCTGCAACCGCTCGCCGCCGCCCAACAGGTTGCGGTGCAGCCAGCTTCCGGTCAGGCTCAGCCCGTCATTGGTGGCCAGTTCCGCACCGAAGCTATAGCTGTGCAGCGGTGCCTCAATCAGATCCACACTGAAGCCCAAAAGGTCGGGCGCGGTGATCTGGTCCGCCTCGGTCAGCGTGACCGACGCAAATACCCCGCTGCGGCGCAGACGTTCGGCGACGCGCGCCGCCTCCGCCGGATCGAAACGTTTACCAGTCGGCAGGCCCGCGATTTTCTGAACCCGGCTGACCGGCATCCGCACGGCACCCTGCACCGCCAGATCGCCAAACCGCAGCACCGGACCGGGGGTCAACTGCACGGCGGCAGCCAGGGTCGATGTCCGATGATCCGCCGTCAGGTTCTGCCCCGCCACCCGGACCTTGGCGTTGCCCTGCGCGCGCCAGCCGTCCACGCCCGCCAGAACTGCGCCTTTGATCACCCCAGACCCTGCGGTCTTACCCGGTGCAAACGCCTCTGGCAGCACGGTTTTCGGCGCGAGCGGGGCCACTTCTGCCTGTGAGAACCCAAACACCGGGCCGGGGTCCACCGTCACCTTGATCTGGCCGATGGAGGTCGGGGCGTCCAAAGGTGCGATGCTGGCCGCCTCCCGCCCGTCGATCAGCACATGAATGACCGGACCATAATGGCCGGTGACATACAGCGCCGACAGCAGCCTGCCATATTCGGCCCGCGCATCGGCAAACCGGTCCAGCGCGGGTTTGTCCTTGGCGGCCCCGACCAGCCCCGAGGCGCTGCGCAGATCCGCCGTCAGCGCCTGATCCGCGCCGGTCACCGAAAATTCCACCGCATCAAAAGCCCGTCCCGGCCAAGCCGCCGCAAGCCCCAGGCCCAGCGTCACCCCGCCCACCAAAAGCTTGTGGTTGCCCGTCCTGACCATACCGACTGGTACCTTTTTGGACCCGAAGCCAAACTATTGCAGCCGAGGCCTCAAAGCGCAATGCGCGAGGGCCGGGTTTGGTTCCCTCTGGCTGGATTGCGCTGGAACTTTGCCCGGCTTCGGTGGAGGATTGCCGCAAAACAGGAGACCGCCATGACCTATATCCCCGCCGAAACCCGCTATGACAAAATGACCTACAACCGCCTTGGCCGTTCTGGCCTGAAACTGCCGGCCATCTCGCTTGGCCTTTGGCACAACTTCGGCGACGACACCGCCCATCAGACCAAACAGGCGATCCTGCGCACCGCGTTCGACCTTGGCATCACCCATTTCGACATCGCCAACAACTACGGCCCGCCGCCCGGCTCGGCTGAAGTGGCGTTTGGCGAGATCATGCGCAGCGATTTCAAAGACCTGCGCGATGAGCTGATCATTTCCTCGAAAGCCGGGTATCTCATGTGGCAAGGGCCTTACGGCGAATGGGGCAGCCGCAAGAATATGGTGGCGTCCTGCGATCAAAGCCTGAAGCGCACCGGGCTCGACTATTTCGACATCTTCTATTCGCACCGCTTCGACCCGGAAACCCCGTTGGAAGAAACCATGGGCGCGTTGGATTACATCGTGCGCTCCGGTCGGGCTTTGTATGTCGGGATTTCCAGCTACAACAGCCAGCGCACGCAGGAGGCCGCGGCGATCCTGAAGGACCTCGGCACCCCCTGCATCATCCACCAGCCATCCTACAACATCCTGAACCGCTGGGTCGAAACTGATGGGTTGAAAGCTACGCTGGCCAAATTGGGCATCGGCGCCATCGCGTTTGTGCCGCTGGCGCAGGGCATGCTGACCGACAAATACCTCAAAGACATTCCCACCGGCAGCCGCGCGACCCAAGGCAAAAGCCTCGATCCGGTCGTGCTGAGCGCGCATGCGGTCGCCAGCCTGAACCAACTGAATGCGATGGCCGTTGCCCGCGACCAAAGCCTCGCGCAAATGGCGCTGGCCTGGGTGCTGCGCGACGGCGGCATCACCTCCGCCCTGATCGGCGCCTCCAAGCCCGAGCAGGTCACCGATTGCGTCGGCGCCCTGGCCAACCTGAGCTTCAGCGCCGCCGAACTGGCCGAGATCGACCGCATCAGCCTGGAGAAAGACATCAACCTCTGGGCCAAATCCTCGTCGGACTGAACTCCGCCAAAGCGTGCCCATTCATCTGGGCATAAATACTCCACGGGGGTGCGGGGGTGTGAAACCCCCGCCGCCCTCAATGCAGCAGCCCGGCGTTTCAGACCCAAACCCCTGATTCGCGGTTCATGGTTAACAACCCCCGATCTTTGCGCGCGTGGAGACCCAAGAAAGACCAAAGAAAGACCGCTTCAAGACCGCCGCAACCGAGCCCGCCGTAGGGTTTAACCCAGCGCCCCCAAAGGCTTACCACGCCAGGCTAAGCCTTGCGGGAGGTTGTGACATAATTCACCGAAAGATCCCCGGACGACAGGCTCCAGCGCCAGCTTACCGGGTTGAACACCATCCCCTTGCGGTCCAGCGGGGTTAATCCCGCGCGGCTGATCAGCCGGTAAAGCTCGTCCGGCGTGATGAATTTTGCCCAGTCATGGGTGCCTTTCGGCAGCCACCGCAGCACCCACTCCGCCCCGATGATCGCCACGAGGAAGCTTTTCGGGTTGCGATTCAGGGTCGAACACAGCATGATCCCACCGGGTTTCAGCAAGGTCTGACAGGCGGTCAAATAGAGCAACGGGTCGCTGACGTGTTCGACCACCTCCATGTTCAGCACCACGTCAAACTGCTCGCCCGCCGCCGCCAGATCTTCCGCCGTGGTGAACCGGTAGTCGATGACCAGCCCCGACTGCGCGGCATGAAGCTGGGCCACCGGAATGTTGCGCGGTGCCGCATCCGCCCCCACCACCTCGGCCCCCAGCCGCGCCATCGGTTCCGACAGCAGCCCGCCACCACAGCCAATGTCCAGAATCCGTAATCCCGCCAATGGCTTAGGCTGCATCAGATCCCGACCATACTCGGCCGCAATCTGCCGGGTGATATAGTCCAGCCGACACGGATTCATCAGATGCAGCGGCCGGAACTTGCCGTTCGGGTCCCACCACTCGGCGGCCATCGCTTCAAACTTGGCGACTTCGCCGGGATCGATGGTGGTTTGCATGGTCCGAATCCTTCAAAAGCGGTGTCACAGCCAGCAGCAATCGCTATATAGGCCGGGATGGATCACAGATCAGGCCTAAAACGCGCCACAGACTACCTTTACCCGCCGGTCGAACCGTTCGACCAGCGGATGATGGACGTGGGCGATGGGCATCGGATCTATGTCGAACAATGCGGCAATCCGGCTGGCGTGCCGGTTCTGGTTCTCCACGGCGGTCCCGGTGGCGGCTGCAGCCCGGCGATGCGGCGCTATTTTGACCCCGCGCACTACCGCATCGTCCTGTTTGACCAGCGCGCCTGTGGCCGGTCGCGCCCCCATGCCAGTGTCGAGGCCAACACCACCTGGCATCTGGTCGCGGATATCGAGGCGATCAGGACATCGCTCTGCATCGACCGTTTCATCCTGTTTGGCGGCAGCTGGGGTGCCGCCCTGGCACTGATTTACACGATCACCCACCCTCAGCGCGTGGCCCACTTGGTCCTGCGCGGCATTTTCCTGATGAGCCGGGCCGAGTTGAACTGGTTTTACGGTGGTGGCGCGGGGGCGTTTTTTCCCGAACTTTGGGCCCGGTTTATGGCGCCGATCGCGCAAGATGAACGGTCTGATCTGATCGGCGCCTATCATCGCCGGCTGTTTTCTGGCGATCTGGCCGAGGAGATCAGACTGGGCCGCCTGTGGGCCAACTGGGAAAACGCCCTTGCCTCGGTTGCGCCAGATGGACCCTTGGGCGAAGGCCCCGCCGACTATGCCCGTGCATTTGCCCGGCTGGAGAATCACTATTTCCAGAACAACGGCTTTCTGGAGGCTGACGGTTGGATCCTGCGCGAACGCCACCGGATCGAGGCGATTGGTGCCACCTTGGTGCAGGGCAGACTCGACATGATCTGCCCGCCGGTTGCCGCCTGGAAGCTGGCTCAAGGTTGGGCAAAATGCGATTTGCGGCTGATATCGCTGGCCGGTCATGCCTTGTCAGAGCCTGGGATTTCAGAGGCGCTGGTGTCGGTGATGAATGCCCTGCGGACGCTGCAGTAAGGTAGACCAACAGGGGCGATGTGGCTCTGGTTGGGCCTAATCCTCCAGTTGGGTGACCTCGCGGCGGAACGGCAACGCATCGCCCTGATCAGGCTCATCCAACTCCCTTGCATAGCGATGGCCCGCGAAGGTGGCCCATGCAATCGGTGCCGGGGCTGCGGCATCGCCAATCACCTTGACCGACCTGATCCCGGCATCGGCCCAATCTGCTTGTCGCGCTTTCAGGTCATGGTACAAAAGGTCGTCAGAGGTCCGGGATGTCACCATCACCACCGCGTCACAGGCGAGACACAAGCGCGCGTCGGTGTAGGTGCAGTTCGTCTCAACCCGGTCGCCCTGCAGCGCGACTATGCCGGTGTTAAGCCGAATTTTCACGCCATTGGACACCAGTCTCCGGTGGATTGAGGCTTGCTCGAGCGTGTTTGTCGTCCAGTCTGAAACGAAGGCAGAGGGCGTGATCAGGGTCACATCGCAGCCCTTTTGCGCCAGAAGTTCGGCCAGTACGCCGCCCATGTAGTAGTGGTCGTCGTCAAACAACACCACACGACCCTTGGGCATGCGCGCCAGCATCAGATCGTCGGGGGTAAAGACCGGCATCGCGGGATTCATCGGAATTGCTACAATATGTTGTCGCGCCACGCCATCGCCACGCCAATGCGACCCGGTGGCGACGCAGATGTGCTGAAAACCGAACGCCAGAACCTCCTCTGCGGCGAGGTGTGAGCCGGAATACATCTGGACATTCGGTCTCTGTTTTAGCTGAAACAGCCGATAGTCCGCGACGCGCCCCCAAGCCGACAGCCCCGGCAGCAACCGTTCGCGCGCCACCCGCCCGCCAAATCCGGCAAGCGACTCCGCAACGGCCACGTCGTAGCCGCGCGCGGCCGCCGCCAGCGCCGCCTCCAGCCCGGCAGGACCGGAGCCTACGATCAGAACCGTCGCACTGACCCCCTTGGCCGCGATCTTTTCCGGGTGCCAGCCGCGCCGCCATTCCTCCATCCAGGTTGGGTTCTGCGTGCAGCGGCCCATGCCTTGGGTCATATCGCCGGTGATGCAGATGTTACAACCGATGCATTCGCGAATATCCTCCACCCGGCCTTCGTCGATCTTCTTCGGCAGGAACGGGTCGGCAATCGAGGGCCGCGCGCAGCCGATGAAGTCAAGCCGCCCCTGTTTGATCATCCGCACCATCACATCGGGCGATGTGAACCGCCCCACCCCGACCACCGGACGTGGGCTTAGCTCTCTAATCCCGGTCACCCAAGTCTCCTGCGCGGCCTCGCCTTTGAAACGCGACGGGCCGGAACAATCCTCCCAAGTGCCCATTGCCAGATCCCACAAATCGGGCAATTCGGCATTCATCGAGACGAAATCGCGCAGCTCTGCATTGGAAAAGCCGAGGCTTCCAATCGTCTCATCCAGCGACACACGCAGGGTCAGCGCCATCGTATCGCCCACCGCGTCGCGCATATCGGCGATCACTTCGCGGGCAAAACGCGAGCGGTTTTCCAGACTACCGCCATACTCATCGCGGCGCTGGTTGGTGGCTCGCGACAGGAAATGCTGGAAAATCCCAAAGCCATGCGCGCCATACAGGCAGATCAGATCGAACCCCGCCAGCTTGCTGCGACGGGCGGCATTGACGAACCACCGGCGCAGGTTCTTGATATCGGTCTTGTCCATCGCGCGCGCCTGCACCGGGTCGTTGGTAAAGGTGCGGATCGGAAGTGCAGACGGGGCAAGCGGCACTTCTTTGGTGTACATATTCGGCCCATTGATGCCGGAATAGGCCAGTTGAATGCCCGCCAAAGCGCCGTGGGTTTTCATCGCTGTCGCCATCTTGGCGATGGCGGGGATGTCCTTATCCTCCCATAGCCGCAGTTCGATAAAGGGGGTGATCTCCGCGCTGTGATGGATTTCGGTCTGTTCGGTGAAAAGGACGCCCCAGCCACCTTCGGCCTTGATCCCGCGCATAGCGGCGACCGCCGATGGGTCGCGGTAGCCGCCGCCGTTGCAGTGCGGCACTTGGTAGAAGCGGTTTTTGGCGATAACCGGGCCGATTTTCTGCGGCTCGAACAGAATGTCATAGCGGGGGTCGCGCATGGGTTTTTCCTAAGGCAGGATCAGATCGGGCAGGATGGTTTGCGTGCCTGACCAATCGCCACGAGGTATTCCAACCGGCGTTGGGTGCAGCGAAGGGCCATTATTTCTCGCCCGGAACGCCGTAAGCCGGGGCGGCGCGCGGGTCGATGGCACGGGTTTGATAGGCGTCCATCTGCGGTTTGTAGACCGCCCAAGCGCGGGCGATATGGCCGATGGGATCGCCTTCCTCCCAATCGCAGCGCAGTTCGGCAAGCGGCCAAGGGTGGGTGTCTACGATCAAAAGACCAGCGGAATGGACGGGGCCGGCCTCGCCGCCCAAAGCCATTGCCGCCTGCATGGCGGTGAGGAGGCGATCTCCCAGATGGCCAGACGAGGTTTCAAAAGCAGTCACCATTGCCGCAGGAACGGCCTTGTCGGCTAGCAGATTGCCGGCCGCTGCCGCGCCCACGCCTTTGGCGGTGCCCCAGATGCCGAGCGCATTTTGCCCAGACCAAGCGGCGGTCGCGCCCTGCCTGTCAATACACAGAAGCTGGCGGTATTCCGGGAATTTTTCTTGGCGAACGGCTTCGAACATTGCTTCTGCGGCCGACATGCCCGAGGCCAGCAAATCGATCATCAAATCGCCCAGGCCGGGGTTGGTGATGTTCTGGCTCGCAGCCGCCCCGACGCCTGCGCGGGCGAAGGCGCAACGGGCGGCAACGGCGGGCGAGGAGGACGCGATGGCCATGCCGAACTGGCCGGTTTGCGCACAACGGGCGACAATGGAGAAGGTCATGTCAGTCTGGAATGACGGCGGTGGCATCAATCTCGACCAGCCAATCAGGTCGGGCGAGCGCCACGACGGTCAAGCCGGTGCAGACCGGATGGACGCCTTTGATATATGCGCCCATCGTGCGGTAAACCGGTTCTCGGTGGCGCACATCGGTCAGGTAGACGACCAGTTTGACCAGATGCTCCATCGTCCCACCCGCCTCTTCGATGACCTGTTTGATATTCTGCATGACTTTGTGGGTCTGCTCCACTGGGTCATGACTGCCAAGGTTCTGCGCCGTATCAAGGTCTTGCGGGCACGCACCGCGAAACCAGACCGTGGTGCCGCCGCGGGTTACGACGGCATGGGACAGGTCGTTGTCGAGCTTTTGCTCGGGGTAGGTGTCTTTGGTGTTGAACGGGCGAATGCGTTTGTGGATCATCGGGCTCTCCGTTGCAGGGGTGTCTGAAAGGCGGGGGTCAACCCTTTGCCGGTTCATAGGCCAGATATCCGCGCTGGATGGCGATATGATCGGCCACATGCTTGGCATCGTGCCAAACGCCCCAGATGAAGGCCGACCCCCGGCGTGACAGCCACGGCAGGCCCAGGAAATAAATGCCCGGCTCGCTCGAGATGCCACGTTGATGGCGGGGCAGGCCTTTTTCATCGAAGGCTTCGACCTGCAACCAGCCGAAATCCTGCGTGTAGCCGGTGGCCCAAAGGATCGTGGTGATGCCAGCCTCGGCGAGGTTGAGAGCATGGATTGGATCGGTCACGCAGGCGGGATCGGGGCTGATGATGCGGGCTTCAGGCTCTGGCGGAAAGTTGAGGCCATTGCGCGCTACATAGGCGTCGGCTTCATCCAACACGGACAGGTAGTCCGCGTCGCCCTTCGCCAGATTGGCGGCGAGGTCGGAGGCAAAGGTCAGTACGCCTGCGCTGAAAACCGTGGTCCGGCCCAGAAGCGTCATGCCTTGTGCGGCGAGGTTGCGGAAATCGACGGTCTGGCCGCCATGCGCTCCACTGACCGCGATGGTGACATGGTTGGAGCCGGGGGCAGAACCGAGATCCCATTTGTTCAGCACCCCCAACCACCAGACGAAATCGCGCCCACGGTAGCTGCGCGGCGGGCGGCCATGCGGGCCCACCGACAAATAGACCCGGCGCCCGGCTTGCAACAACTCTGCGGCGATTTGCGCACCGGACGATCCCGCACCCACGACCAACACCGCACCGGCTGGCAACTGGTCCGGATTGCGGTAGGCGCTGGAATGCAGCTGCACAACCTTAACCTCTGGCGGGACGAGCGCTGGGATGACCGGGCGCTGAAACGGGCCGGTGGCGACCACGACATAATTCGCCTCGATCACACCCGCCGAGGTTTCAGCGCGAAAGCCCGGCTGGCCGATTTTGCGCTGGACCTTGGTCACCGTGATGCCAGTGCGGATCGGGGCGGCGATCTTTTCCGCATAGCGCACGAAGTAGTCGGCGATGCTGTCCTTGGCGGCGAAGCTGTCAGCCGCGATATCGGGGAACGTCAAACCCGGAAACCGGTCGTGCCAGGCCGGGCCATTGGCGACCAGCGAATCCCAACGCTGCGTGCGCCAGCGTTCGGCAATGCGACCGCGTTCCACCACCAGATGCGGTACACCGCTGCGGGTCAGGTGTTCACTGATAGCGATACCGGCCTGGCCACCGCCCACGACAAGCGCCTCGACCTTTTCAACTGACAGGCATTGGTCCGGTGTTGGCATCCCGTGGCTTCCCCATGCTGAATTCGGGCCAAATCTGCGCCAAGCCGTGCTTAATGCCAAGGCCGGAAAATCTTGGCATCGGTTAGACGTGGGCTAAGGCCCAATCCGCAATCAAAGCCGGGTCGCCGGGCAATGCCTCCGCCAGGTCGGCGGCAAAGATCAAGAGGCCGGGCAGGTTCAGCGCGTTGACGCCGATCAGGACCGGGATGCCTTTTTGCAATGCAGAGACAATCAGCGGCACATAGCCCCGACCTTCGGATTCCAGTTTGCCGAATTTGTTGACGATCAGAATTTGTGCGCCTTCGGTCCGGCTTGCGACCGCCATCACCGCCTGTTCCAGCGCACCACCGTCAAGCCGGCAGCCTTTGGCCATTTTTCCCAGGTTCTGGTTGATCCGGATCACCGGGCCATCGGGTAGCACCTGCAACTGCATATCGCAGGCGGGGTTGTCCGATTCCAACGCAAAGGTGCCTGAGAGTTTTAAACCCGCCGCCTGCATCAACCGCACGGCAGCTGTGAGGCAGGCATCGGTGTGACCGCGACCCTTCAGGCTGACGTAACGAATGTTCAAGACATCCCCCGGTTTTGCCCAACCATCATGCGCTGAAGTCGCACCGTTGGTGAAGGGGGGGGGTGCGGCACGCCGAAACCCGGCGTGCCGCAAGGATATTACATCTTCATCGCGTCCATGACTTTGGCGTCCGGATGCGCCTTGCAGGCGGTTTCGGCGGCTTTCGAGATGTCTTCGTCTTTCATAGCCTGCATTTTTGCGTCGCTCTTCATGGCGGTTTTGATGGCGGTACCAGTCTCCATCATGCCCTTGGCGTCCATGGCCATCAGGGCTTTGCACGTCATGGTCGCCGGATCGGCGGCGGTGGCAGCAAAGGCGGGCGCGGCCAGAAGTGCGAAAGCGGCAGCTGCAAATGTGAGTTTCATGTTCTTGTCCCGTGTTGATGCGCCGCATTCGTGCGGCAAGTGAACAGGTACGGGATTTGGCCGCTCAAGCGCCAATGGCAAAGACGTGATACACGGGTTGGTGATCTGGCGTGAGCAGGAGTTTATTGGGCCGCAGCGATTCGCGATGAAATAACCCGATCGTCCAGCGAAATCTGGCCGGCGATAGGCGGCTATCTGCCGGGGCAGCGCCGGTTACCCCAGATTTCCCAATCCGGCGCCGTGCAGTCTTAAGCCCGAAGTCCCGCATCCGACAGCCGCAAAGTCTCCAGCACCTTTGCTTCGATCTGTTGGGCCGCCATGCCGGCCACGCGGTACATCGCCTCCGGTGACGCCTGATCGATGAAGCTGTCGGGCAGGACCATACTGCGAAATTTCAGGCCTTTGTCGAAAATGCCTGCCTCGGCCAAAAGATGTGACACGTGGCTGGCAAAACCGCCGATGGCACCCTCTTCCACCGTGATGAGAGCTTCATGGGTCCGGGCGAGATGTAAGATCAGGTCGTGGTCGAGCGGTTTGGCAAAGCGCGCGTCGGCAACTGTGGGAGGCAGGCCGCGCGCGGCCAAGGATTCAGCAGCTTTCAGAACCTCCGACAAGTGGGTGCCGAACGACAGGATGGCGACGCGCGTGCCTTCGCGGATGATACGGCCCTTGCCAATTTCAAGCGGGATACCTTTGGCAGGCATCTCAACCCCCACCCCGTCGCCGCGCGGATACCGGAACGCGATCGGCCCGGTGTTGTGTGCGGCAGCGGTGGCAACCATGTGAACGAGTTCGGCTTCATCTGCGGCGGCCATCACCACCATGCCCGGCAGGTTGGACAGGAAAGCCACATCAAACGCCCCAGCGTGGGTGGCTCCATCAGCACCAACCAAACCGGCACGGTCGATGGCGAACCGGACCGGCAGGCGCTGGATCGCCACGTCATGGACGACCTGATCGTAGCCGCGCTGCAGGAACGTCGAATAGATTGCGCAGAACGGTTTCATTCCGCCTGCAGCCAGACCCGCCGCAAAGGTCACCGCGTGTTGCTCGGCAATCCCCACGTCAAACATCCGCTTGGGAAAGCGGCCCGCGAACAGGTCCAGCCCGGTTCCATCCGGCATGGCGGCGGTAATGGCGACGATTTTGCTGTCGGCCTCCGCCTCCCGGATCAAAGCCTCGGCGAAAACTCTGGTGTAAGACGGCGCATTGGAGGGCGATTTTTTCTGCTCCCCGGTCACCACATCAAACTTGGCGCGGGCGTGGCCCTTGTCGGCTGCAAGCTCGGCCGGGGCGTACCCTTTGCCCTTTTTGGTGATCACATGGATCAGGGTCGGGCCAGTGGCGCGGGCTTTCACGGTGCGTAGAACGGGCAGAAGCTGGTCCATGTCATGGCCGTCAATCGGGCCGATGTAGGAAAACCCCAACTCCTCAAACAGGGTGCCGCCGACCGTCATGCCTTTCAGCATTTCCTTGGCGCGACGGGCGCCCTCTTGCAACGGTTCCGGCAAAAGGCTGACCATGCCTTTGGCAGCTTGCTTGATTTCCTGAAACGGCGCACCGGCATATAGCCGGGTCAGGTAGGACGACAGCGCGCCGACCGGCGGGGCGATCGACATCTCGTTGTCGTTCAGGATGACGAACAGACGCTTTTTCAGGGCACCCGCGTTGTTCATCGCCTCGAACGCCATGCCGGCACTCATCGCACCGTCGCCGATCACGGCAATCGCATCGCCGGGGTCGCCACCCAGTGCCGCAGCCATCGTGAAGCCGAGGGCGGCAGAGATCGAGGTGGAGCTATGCGCGGCCCCAAACGGATCATAGGGCGACTCGCTGCGTTTGGTAAAGCCGGACAGGCCACCTTCGGTTCGCAGGGTGCGGATGCGGTCACGGCGTCCGGTGAGGATTTTATGCGGATAGCACTGGTGGCCGACGTCCCAGATCAGCTTATCGCGCGGGGTGTCGAATACGGCGTGAAGTGCCACGGTCAGTTCCACCACGCCAAGGCCAGCGCCCAGGTGGCCACCGGTGACCGACACCGCAGAGATGGTTTCGGCGCGCAACTCGTCAGCCAAAATGCGCAACTCACGGTCCGACAGCGCCTTCAGGTCGGCCGGGAAGTGCACGCGGTCGAGGGTCGGGGTTGCTGGAGGGTTAGCGATGATGTCCTCAACTTTCCCGCGAGATCACGAAACGCGCGGCCGCAATCAGGGTTGCCGCTTTGTCGCCATAGGAGGCTAGGCAGGCTTCGGCTTGGGCCACCAGTTCCGCCGCCCGAGCCTGCGCGCCTGCCAAGCCAAGAAGCGAGACGAAGGTCGCCTTGCCAGCCGCCGCATCCTTGCCCAGCCGTTTGCCAGTTTTGGCCGGGTCGCCCTTCACATCCAGGATGTCGTCGGCAATCTGAAAAGCAAGGCCAAGGGCTTGCGCATAACCATCCAGCGGCCTGGGGTCGGCGCCCGCAATGATCGCCCCGGCCCGGGCGGCAAAGCGGATCAGTGCGCCGGTTTTGCCCGCTTGCAGGTGGGTAATCTGGGCAAGGTTTAGCGGCGCAGTTGCCACTTCAGCCGCCATATCAAGCGCTTGACCCAGAACCATCCCCTCAGCGCCAGAGGCTTTGGCAAGCCCCAAAACCAGCGCCATTCCCACTGTCTCCGACCCCAAACCCGGATCGCACAGC
>JAYTQA010000444.1:0-2637 GCA_043746955.1 bacterium
TGGCAATGGCGGGCCGGGTGTTAAGCGGGGCCGGCAGGTTTTCACGGCTATCCCGGGACCGTTTGGCGGGCACCGCGCGCGAGCCGCCTAGACCTGCGCTGCGGCGTTCAGGATCATATCGGCCAAGCGTTGTGACGCGGGGGTGAGCGAGACGCGTTCGCGGGTGATCAGGCCGAACGGCTCCACCTCGATCGCCAGATCCAGCGGCAGAAGCTCGAAGGCTGCGGCGTCGCCGCTGGCAAATTGCAGGGCGGTGGCGCGGGACACGGCGGCGATGGCGTCGGATTGTTGCAGCACGGCGAGGGTCAGCAGGAACGAAGCGGTCAGCAGGCGCTGGGTGGGTCTGGGCAGACCCAAAGCTTGCAGACGGGCCGTAACACTACGGGTCAGCAGCGAGTCAGCACCGGGCATGACCCAGTCGTAGACCAGCGCCTGCGCGGACGTCAGCGGCTGCGGGTGGCGCAACAGCGGGTGGCCCCGGCGGGCGATCAGGGCGATCGGCTCACCCGCCATCGGCAGAAAGGTCAGCGGTTCGGACTGCGGGCCTTCAGACTGCGGGCCTTCGGGCAGGCGGCCGATGGCGAAATCCAGCCGTCCGGCCGAAAGCTGTTCGCACAAGGTGTCAGACGGCGAAACCGTCACCTCGACCGTCACGTTGGGGTGGCGCAGGCGTTCGGCGTGCAAAGCGGGCAGCACGCGGTCGAGGGCCGGGCCGGTGACGGAGCCGATCCGCACCAGGCCTCCGCCGCCCATCGCAATCTCGGTCAGATCGCGCGCCGCGTCGTCCAGTTCCAGCCGGACCCGCTGGGCCCGCAACGCCAAAGCCCGGCCCATCGCGGTCAACCCGACACCGCGCCCGGTGCGTTCGTGGACCGGGGCACCGATGATCCGCTCAATCTCTGCCACCAGACGCGAGGCTGCCGGTTGGCTGATGCCGATCGCGGCTGCGGCCTGGGTCAGCTGTTCCACATCGGCCATCGCAGCCAACAGCCGCAGGTGGCTGAGCTTCAGGCCCTTGCGCAGCAGATTATCCGACCGGCGCGGTTGCAGCATATCGTTTCCGCCATGTTTTCATTCCGAAACATCATTTGACGGATATGCAGCGGCGTTGCAACAGTCGCGCGGCGAAGCGGAGGCCCCAGAGCCGTCCTTTCGCCAATGTATCGCCGCAGATGGATGCGGCAGGGGAGAACTACAGATGAAACTTTCCAGACGGGCGCTTTTGGCGCTGGCCGGTGCAACTTCAGCCACCACGATCCTGGGTCTGCCGGCGTTTGCCGCCAGCAAAGGCACGGTCGGCATTGCGATGCCGACCAAATCCTCGGCGCGTTGGATTGCGGACGGCGACAATATCGTCAAGCAACTGACCGCTGCGGGCTATGGCACCGATCTGCAATATGCCGAAGATGACATCCCGAACCAGTTGGCCCAGATCGAGAACATGATCACCAAGGGCGTCAAGGCCCTGGTCATCGCGGCGATCGACGGCACCACGCTGTCCAACGCGCTGGACAATGCCAAGGCGGCTGGCATCACGATCATCGCGTATGACCGCCTGATCCGGAACACCGCCTCGCTGGATTATTACGCGACCTTCGACAACTTCAAGGTTGGCGTGCAACAGGCCACGTCGTTGGTGACGGGCCTGAAAGAGCGTTTCCCGGGTGTGAAGCCGTGGAATATCGAAGTGTTTGGCGGCTCGCCGGATGACAACAATGCCTTCTTCTTCTTTGATGGGGCAATGTCGGTTCTGAAGCCGATGATCGACGCGGGCGAAATCGTGATCCCGTCGAGCCAGATGGATATGAAGGTCGTGGGCACCCTGCGTTGGGCTGGTGAAGTGGCGCAAGCCCGGATGGACAACTTGCTCTCGACCCACTACGCCGACAAAAAGCTGAACGGTGCTTTGTCGCCTTATGACGGTCTGTCGATTGGCATTCTTTCGTCGCTCAAAGGTGTGGGCTATGGGTCGGGCGATCTGAAGATGCCGATCGTCACCGGGCAAGACTGCGAAATCCCCTCGATCAAGTCGATCATCGCGGGCGAGCAGTATTCCTCGATCTTCAAGGACACCCGCAATCTGGCCAAGGTCACTGTCGCCATGGTAGATGCGGTTCTGTCCGGCAAAACACCCGAGATCAACGACACCAAGACTTACAACAATGGTGTCAAGGTCGTGCCATCGTACTTGTTGGAAAGCCAGCCGGTCGACAAGACCAACTACGAGGCGATTTTGCTAAAAGGCGGCTATTATACCGCTGACCAGCTGAAATAATCGGCTAGACTGAGGACAAGGCCATGGCCGCAGCCCCGGATTTGGGCTGTGGCCATGTTTTATGCGGGTGGGGGGATGCATGCCGACACTTTTGGAGATGCGCGGGATCAGCAAGGTTTTCCCCGGCGTGCGGGCCTTGGACAATGTGTCGCTGACGGTGGAGGCGGGCGAGATCCACGCCATCTGCGGTGAAAACGGCGCTGGCAAATCGACCCTGATGAAGGTTTTGTCGGGGGTCTACCCGGTGGGCAGTTATGAGGGCCAGATTTTCTACGACGGCAAGCTGTTGGAAAACCGCTCGATCCGCGACAGCGAGGAAAACGGCATCATCATCATCCATCAGGAGTTGGCCCTGGTGCCGC
>JAYTQA010000445.1:0-2636 GCA_043746955.1 bacterium
CCATTTCCCGAAGCCATGGCAGACCGCCTGACCGGCCAAACCGTGCTAAGCCTGCGCCGCCGCAGCAAATACCTCCTCGCCGACCTGTCGTCTGAGGAAACCCTGCTGATCCACCTTGGCATGTCAGGCCGCATGCTGATCTCCGGCGCAATCCTTGGCGAGTTCCACCACCCCCATCCCGCCCCGCAAAAGCACGACCATGTCATTCTCACCATGTCGAACGGCACCAAAATCACCTTCAACGACGCCCGCCGGTTTGGCGCGATGGACCTGATGCCCACCGCGCAATGGCAATCCCACAAACTGCTGACCGGCCTTGGCCCCGAACCCCTCGGCAACACCTTCAATGAATCCTACCTGACTCAACGTTTGCAAAACCGTCAAACCCCGATCAAAGCCGCCCTTCTCGACCAGGCCCTGATCGCAGGCCTTGGCAATATCTATGTCTGCGAGGTTCTGCACCGTGCCAAAATCGCCCCGACCCGGCTCGCCAAAGCGATCACCGCTGCGGAAATCGCCCGGCTGGTTGCGATCATCCGCGATGTCCTCGCCGAAGCGATCGACGCCGGTGGTTCCTCGCTGCGCGACTACCGCCAAACCGACGGTGAGCTTGGCTATTTCCAACACACGTTCCGGGTCTATGACCGCGCCGGCCAATCCTGCCACACCTGTCAAACCCCGATCATCCGCCTCGTGCAATCCAACCGCTCCTCGTTTTACTGCCCGACCTGCCAGCGGTAACTTGCCAAACCGCGCTGGCCTGCGCTTCGAATCCCGTCGGATCCGCACCAGCCGCCCGCACCGCAAATGAACTTTGCCGGTTGACGGCGGCTCAAGTCACCACTATAGCCGCGACTTCAGATCATACCTACCCAACGGACATCGAATCCAACATGGCAAATACCGCCCAGTCCAAAAAGCGCGCCCGTCAATCCGAAGCGCGCCAAGATGTGAACAAGGCGCGCCGTTCGCGGATCCGCACCTTTATCCGCAAAGTCGAAGAGGCGTTGGCGTCCGGCGATCAGACGGCAGCCGCCGCTGCGCTGAAAGCCGCCCAGCCCGAAGTGATGCGCGGCGTCACCAAAGGCATTCTGCACAAGAACACCGTGGCGCGCAAAATCTCGCGCCTCAGCCACCGCGTCAATGTGCTCGGCACCGCCGCAGCCGTCTGACCGGCACGGTTTGACCGCAATTATTGCAATTTGCAAAAGCGCAGCCCATCTGGGCTGCGCTTTTTGCATTTCGCCCTCAAAATGCCGTTAAAATAGGCCAGCGTTGCCGTTTTACCAGAGCATCTGGATTCGGTAGCCGACCCCCTCTGTCAAGCGAGAAGTTCGGTTGCTCTGGCCCGTTCGGCCTTGCTACCCTGATCCTGCGATTCACGATGACTTGGGGGACAACAGGGGATCATGAACCGAATATCTGCGGCACCGACACTGCCATGTTGGGCCATCAAGGACAGATAAAGGTTCAAGATCAACAACTTGGCATAGCTGAGGCGGTATATTTTGCTTTGGGATTTCAGGGTGCAGTGATTCTGTACTCTGGGCTTTGCCAGTGTCCAGAGACACGAACGGTCCGCCGATGCAGGCATCGGGCCAGGCTTTTTTGTGTGGTTTCCCATGGCGTTGCGGGTCAGGCGGACCAACAACAAAGGTAGGGTCACCGGCATCTGCACCGGGCAGAACCCTTGGACAAAAAGATGACGCAAGACACTTGGGGACGGGCACGGGAAAAGTTGGTCGCGCGAGTCGGCCGCAACAACTACACGACTTGGATAGAGCCTTTGAAACTTGCGGCCTTCGCCGGTGGCGTGGCCCGGTTCGAAGTGCCAACCACGTTTTTCGGCAATTGGGTGGCGCGCAATTTCGCCGAACATATTCTGAGCGAGCTGAAGGACGTCGGGGCAGAGGTCAGCCGGGTGGAATTCGCCGTCACACGGGATCCGGAGCCCAAGCCCGAACCCAAACGCCCGATCATCACCGCGCGGCCGTTAACCCGCCCCGCGCGTCCGGTGGACGAAGAATTGCCGGGCGCCCCGCTTGATGCGCGGTTTACTTTTGACAGTTTTGTGGTCGGCAAACCCAACGATCTGGCCCATGCCGCAGCCCGCCGCGTGGCCGAAGGCGGCCCGGTCAGCTTCAACCCGCTGTTCCTTTATGGCGGGGTTGGCCTTGGCAAAACCCATCTGATGCATGCCATCGCCCACGAACTCACCGCCGGCCAGCCCGCGCTCCGCGTGCTGTATCTGTCCGCCGAACAATTCATGTACCGGTTCGTTCAAGCCTTGCGCGAACGCCAAATCATGGATTTCAAAGAGATTTTTCGCTCGGTCGATGTGCTGATGGTCGATGACGTGCAATTTATCGCGGGCAAGGATTCAACCCAAGAGGAGTTTTTCCACACCTTCAACGCGCTGGTCGATCAGAACAAACAGATCGTGATTTCTGCGGACCGCGCCCCGGGCGAGATCAAGGATCTGGAGGAGCGGATCAAGTCCCGCCTGCAATGCGGCCTGGTCGTGGACCTGCATCCGACCGATTACGAACTGCGGTTAGGTATCCTGCAAACCAAGGCTGAGTATTACCGAACGCAATATCGCGGCCTGCAAATTGCCCAAGGCGTGCTGGAGTTTC
>JAYTQA010000446.1:0-2624 GCA_043746955.1 bacterium
GGCGTGGATGTTCAGGCACCCGCGCTTTGGCGCAAACAGAACTGCGGCCGGCAAAATCAGCCCATAAGCCACGACAACCGCCAGATCGCTGCGCAGCAATGCAAATTCTCGCTGCACCACCTCGCTGCGCAGCGAAGCGGGGTAACGCACCGGAATCCCTAAATGTTCTGCACAGTCCTGGACTGCAGATTTCCGCTCCGCCTTGCCCCGCCCCGCCGGACGCGGCGGCTGGGTATAGACCGCAGCAATTTCATGCCGCCCGGCAAGTGCCTTCAGCACCGGCACCGAAAACTCCGGCGTGCCCATGAAGACGATCCTCACCCGAGCCTCCGCAATTTCTGCGCCTTGGCCACCAGCATCGACCGTTTCAACGCCGACAGATGGTCAAAATACATCCGGCCCGCCAGATGGTCGATCTGATGCTGCACCGAGGTTGCCCACAGCAGCACAAACTCGCGGTCCTCCATCGCGCCCTCCGCATTCAGAAACCGCACCGTCACAGCCCTTGGCCGCGCCACAATCGCCGACACGCCGGGCAGGTTCGGGCTGGCCTCCTGATGGTCGCGCAGCTGGCCCGAGGCGTGGAGCACCACCGGGTTCGCCATCAGCACCGCCTGCCCCCGGCTTTGCGAACAATCCACCACCGCCAACCGCAAGCCGACGCCGATTTGCACAGCGGCCAGCCCGTACCCCGGCATCGCCTCCATCGTATCGACCATATCGGCCCAAATGCTGCGCACCTCTGGCGTGATCTGCGCCACATCCGCCGCCGCTGTGCGCAGGCAGGTATCCGGCCACGCCACACAAGGCCGGATCATGCCACTGCCACTGCCACTGCCGCTTCGGCCTGCGCCCGCGCCTCAGCCGAAAGATGGTCCAGCGTCAGCAGCCCGTCCAGATGATCCACCTCATGCTGCGCGCAAATCGCGCGAAACCCGGTCAATTTCTGCGCAGCAATTGACCCATCTACCATCACCCAGCGCAGGATGATCTCTTGCGCGCGCGCCACTTCGGCCACCACGCCCGGGATCGACAAGCATCCTTCGGGCCCCAGTATCAGCCCCGCCGAACGCCAGATGATCTCGGGGTTGATGAAGGTTTCCGGGACGGGCACCCCGGTTTTCCAGGCGGCATCCATCACGAAAACCCGGGCGAGCACCCCGACTTGAGGTGCCGCCAACCCACGTCCCTGTGCGTCGTACATCGTCTCCAGCAGGTCGCCCGCCAAGGCCAAAGTCGCGTCATCGACGCGGGCTTGGCCGGCCACAGCCTTCAACCGCGCATCCGGCCAGTGCAAAATCTCGCGCTTCATCGCTCGCCCTTCGTCTCACCACGGGCCATTTCCCGCTTCAGCTTTTCCATTTTGCGGGTGATCATCTGGCGTTTCATCAGGCCCAGATAATCAATGAACAATTTGCCGTTCAGATGGTCAATCTCGTGCTGCACACAGGTCGCCCACAATCCGGCAAATGTCTCCTCACGGGCGGCCCCCGTCTCATCCATCCAGCGCACGGTGACCGCGTTGGGCCGCTCCACATCGGCATATTGCTCAGGGATCGACAGGCAGCCCTCTTCATAAGTCGCCACTTCCGACGAACTCCACACCACCGCCGGGTTAAACAAAATCAGCGGGCGGGGTGGCTCCGGCGCCTTCATGCAATCCATCACGATCAGCCGTTTGGTGACACTCACCTGCGGGGCTGCCAGCCCGATCCCCGGCGCGTCATACATGGTGTCCAGCATATCATGCGCCAGTTTCACCAGATCGCCGGTCACTTGCGCCACCGGGTCGCAAAGCTTCTTGAGGCGCGGGTCAGGGTGGATCAGGATGGAGCGGATCATGGCTGAGGATTTACGGTTTGGCCGGGTTTGGCGCAAGGGTTTCGGTGCATCGGATGGAAGTTCTGAAAATACGCTACGGATAGGGAAGATATGCTGAAAACCTTGAACCAATCGGGATGACTTCCCAACGCCATTGCTGTAACCGGAACATAATACCGCACAAGGACCGCGCCGATGACCTTCGACACCCCGATCAACCGCCATGGCACCCACTCCGTCAAATGGGACGCGATGGAGCCGATGTTTGGCGTGCCCGCCGACGGTGGCCTTGCGATGTGGGTGGCGGATATGGATTTTCGCCCGCCACCTTGCGTTCAAGCCGCGCTTGACCGGCTGCTGGCCCATGGCGTCTACGGCTATTTCGGCGACGATGCCGCCTATCTGGCGGCGATCCGCTGGTGGATGCAGACCCGCCATGGCTGGGCTGTGGACCCCAAACACATCTTCACCACCCATGGTCTGGTCAACGGCACCGCGCTTTGCATCGATGCTTTCAGTCAGCCCGGCGACGGCGTGGTGCTCACCACGCCAGTTTACCATGCGTTTTCCCGCGTCATCAAAGCGGCGGGCCGCACCGTGGTCGAATGCCCGCTTGGCCTGGAAAATGGCATACAAACCATGGACTTCGCCGCTTGGGATGCGCAGATGACCGGGTGCGAGACGCTGTTCATCCTCTGCTCGCCGCACAACCCCGGTGGCCGGGTCTGGACCACCGCCGAACTGCAAGGCGTTGCTGATTTCTGCATCCGCCACAACCTGATCCTGGTGTCGGACGAGATTCA
>JAYTQA010000447.1:0-2620 GCA_043746955.1 bacterium
CCCCCCCCGGGGTCGTCTATCCACCGGGCGGAGCCGCTGGCCATGGTGCCGGTCAAATCGGCAATAGGTCAGCGCGGGTGAACCTGATGCTGCTGGATCGGCCGACGCCGCCCCCAAGGGGCAGGTTGCCCTTGGCGTCGGGGTGTAGCAGACAGGGGGGGCCGCAGGCTTTTTGCTGTTCTGCGGCCCGTGTTGAAAGATGTGACCAAAGTGACGCCACCGCCCGGATTCTTGCGGTTGAGCCCAAGCTTTGCCCTGCGCTGGGCCGGGCTTTTGGGGCTGTCCGCACTGTTGACCGCCGGGTTGGAGCAGTTTCATTTGCCGGCGGCTCTGCTCCTCGGCCCGATGGCTGCGGCGATTTTGATGGCGCTTCGCGGCGCGGGCGTGGCACTGCCGGGCGCTGCGATGCATTTGGCCCAAGGGATTGTCGGCGTGATGATCGCAACCATCCTGCCGCCCGCAATGTTGCAGGAGGTCGCGGCAAAATGGCCGATTGTGGTGGCGGGAACCTTGTCCACGGTCGTGGCTTCTGCCCTGCTGGGCTGGGCGCTGGCACGGTCGGGGATTTTGCCGGGCACCACCGCGATCTGGGGGTCGGCCCCCGGCGCTGCTTCGGTTATGACCATAGTATCAGAGGCTTACGGTGCCGACATTCGCCTTGTGGCGTTCATGCAATATCTGCGGGTCGCCTGTGTGGCGCTGACGGCCACGCTGGTCGCGCGGGCCTTTGGCGTGGCCCATGGGGTGGCCCCCGCCGTTGTCTGGTTTCCGCCGCTTGGCATGGTGGCCGTGGCCAAAACCATAACCCTCGCCGCTTTATTGACCGTTGCGGGCCTTAAACTCCGGGTGCCCGGCGGGACATTTTTGCTGCCGATGTTTGGCGGCATGGCGCTGATCCATCTGGGCGGCGTCACGATTAGCCTGCCGCCCTGGCTGCTGGCGCTGGCCTATGCAACGATCGGCTGGGGGGTTGGCCTGCGCTTTACCCCCGCCATCCTTGGCCATGCCGCCCGGGTTTTTCCGCAGGTGTTCGGTGCTATTGTCGTGCTGATTGCGACCTGTGGCGGGGCGGCCTGGGCATTGGTCACCTTCGCCGGAGTCGATCCGTTGACCGCCTATTTGGCCACCAGCCCGGGCGGCGCGGATTCGGTGGCGATCATTTCGGCCTCGACCCCGGTTGATGTGCCGTTTGTCATGTCGATGCAGATGTCACGGTTTTTGCTGGTGCTGTTCACCGGGCCCGCGCTGGCCCGGCTGTTGTCCGGCAACCGCCCATCTGCCGGGCGGTCAACTGGCTGACAGAACCTGCTCCACCGCCAGCTCGATCTCGCCGCCCAAAGGCTCCGCACCCGACGGCCAGGTGGCCACGACCCGGCCCTTGCGGTCAAACAGCACCTTGTTGAAATTCCATTGCGGGGCAAAACCGGTGGCCGTGTGCAGCCATTGATAGATCGGGGCCGCGTCAGGGCCGGTCACGGCGGAAATCGTCGTCATCGGCAAGGTGATGCCATAGGTCAGCTCGCAAAACGTCTTGACCTCGCCATTGCTTTTCTTTTCCTGATGGAAGTCGTCCGACGGCACCGCGAGCACGATCAGACCCTTGGCCTTGTAGGTGTCATAGAGCTTTTGCAGCGCGGTATATTGCGGGGTGTAGCCGCAGAGCGAAGCGGTGTTGACCAGCAAAATCGGCTTGCCGGCAAAATCGGCCGAGGTGTAGGAGCCGCCATAAATCGAGTCAAAGCGCCACTTCGGGGCGGGTTTGTCAGTCAGGGGTTGTGCGTCGAGCATGGTGGACACTCCAAATGTTGGGACGGTGGCAAGAAGGGCAATTCCGCCCAGAAGGTGGATGCGGCTGCGGTCGGTCATGTCAGGCTCCTGAAATGGCTGAGGTTGACTGCGTGGTCAAGGGGGCACTGAGGTGGCCCTGATCGCATCATTACCGCAAGACATGGCGCGGAATTGCGCAAAGCCAAGGCCGCAGCCTGCCAGGTTTTGCCAGCATTTCCCCCCTTGCAGGACCGGCCGCGCTGACATACTCAGCGCAAGCTGGCCCGTTCGTCTATCGGTTAGGACGTCTGGTTTTCAACCAGGTAAGAGGGGTTCGACTCCCCTACGGGCTGCCACTTTCTAAAAATCGGGTGGTCACCGGTGCCAATCCGTCAAGGTTTTGCGTCTGCACTTTGCGCAGCAGGGCGATCACATCGGTCACCATCTTGTCGGCGGTCGCATGACCTTTGGCGGCGGTCGCCAGATGCGCCTCGCCTACCACGCTGTGGGGGTTGAGGTCGGAGGCGATCCAAGCCTGGCTGACCGGGCCGATCAGGGAAATCGCAGACGTTTCGGCGGTGGAGCGGAAGTCCTGCGCTGCGGTCATGTCCAGCGTGTCGGGCCGGAACGCCAGCACCAGCGAAGTTTCCACATCGCCGCCATGGATGCCGTAGGTGATTTCCTGGGTGGAATACATCGCTTCGGGCACACCGAAAGCGCCCCAGCCGAGTTTAACCACCAGCATCCCCGCCTGCACCCTAGAGCATGATGACGTTTGATAGAAACATCGTCATGCTCAGGAGTCTCAGTGGTCGCGTGATTGTTGAGGAAAACCGGATTCCACTTTTCCTCA
>JAYTQA010000448.1:0-6957 GCA_043746955.1 bacterium
GCTTCTGGTCATCATCAACGACATTCTCGATTATTCCAAGATTGAGGCGGAGCGGTTGACGCTTTACCCAGAACCCTTTGATCTGGAACGCACAATCCATGAAGTGGCCATGCTGTTGCAGCCCAGTGCCCGGTCCAAGGGTCTTGATCTGATGATTGACTATGACATGTTCCTGCCGACCCGTTTTATCGGCGACCCGGGGCGCTTGCGGCAGGTTTTGACCAACCTTGTGGGCAATGCGGTCAAGTTTACCGCAAAAGGCCATGTGCTGATCCGCGTCGTGGGGCTGGAGGCTGAACCGGGCAAACAGCAGCTACATGTCACGGTCGAAGATACCGGGATTGGCATCGCCGCCGAACATCTGGATCACATCTTTGGCGAATTCAATCAGGTCGAAAGCGAATCCAACCGCAAGTTTGAAGGCACCGGGCTTGGTCTTGCCATCACGCAGCGCCTGATCGAACGGATGGAGGGGGCGGTCTGGGTCGATAGTGAGCCCGGCAAAGGGTCGTGTTTCGGCTTCCGTGTAACCTTGCCAGTCGCCGAGGCTGCGGCCGTCCAGCAGGTGCCGATTGACCTGCGCCGGGTCCTTGTGGTCGACGATCTGTTTATCAACCGCACCATTCTGGAACGCCAGTTGCAACCCTGCGGCGTGGCGGTGACGCTATGCCGGTCGGGTGCTGACGCGCTGGAGGTTTTGGGCCGTAACGCCGATTTTGACGCGGTGCTGACCGACCATTCGATGCCGGAAATGGATGGTCTGACGCTGGCTTGCCGGATCCGGGCGCTCGGGCTGACCATGCCGATTGTGCTGCTTACGTCTAACCCCACGCAAGCGCGCGATGGCGAAGGGGCCGAACATTTGGCGTCCGTCATCCAGAAACCTATCCTGCGGTCTGATCTCTACCGCAAGCTCAAAGAGCTGGGCGGCGTCGCCAAGCCAGAGGTGCTCATCCTGCGCTCGCCGGTAGCCGAACGGCGTGCGATGCGCGTGCTGACCGCTGAGGATAACCGCACCAACCAACTGGTATTCCAGAAGATGGTCAAAGACATCGACATCGAACTGGTCTTTGCCAACAACGGACGCGAGGCGGTCGAGCTGTTTAAAAGCTACAAACCCGACCTCATTTTCATGGACATCTCGATGCCGGAAATGGATGGCCGCGAGGCTGCACGGGCCATTCGCACGCTGGAGGCTGGCAAAAGCCATCAGCCGATTGTCGCCCTGACGGCCCATGCGATGGACGGCGATGCTGATGGAATCCTCGCCGCCGGGATCGACCGCTATATGACCAAACCCCTGCGCAAAGCGGCAATCTTTGCAGTTCTGGCAGAGTTTTGTCCGGCAGAAGCGCGCGCGCTGATGGGCGAACCAGAGCAGTTGACCGGCACCTGATCAGCCTTCGCGCAAAATCTCCAGGAAGGTTTCGCCAAAACGGTCGGTGCGCGCCGCGTCCATGCCACGCACGCGGTAAAGGTCGGCGAGGGTGGAGGGCTTGCTTTCGGCGATTTGCTGTAGGGTGGAAGCGGTGCAAGTCAGATACTTGCCCAGCCCGTTAGCGCCGCGCGACAAGGCCACTTGCGCCTGTTCCAGCCGGTCGAAGATCGGCCCCGCCTTGCGTCCAGAAAGTTTGCGGCGGGCGGGGTGGGCAGTTTCAACCGTTTCGCCAAGGATCACCTCGAGGAAAGCCTTGCCATAACTTTCCAGTTTCTTCGCGCCGATACCGTTAATGCCGATCAGCTCGTCCAGTGTTTGGGGACGTTTCTCGGCCATCTCGATCAGGGTTTTGTCGGGGAACACCACATAGGCAGGCACGCCTTGCGCCTCGGCCAAAGCGCGCCGTTTGGATTTGAGCGCGGCTAGCAAAGCGACATCCTCCTCATCCACCAGCACGCGCGCGGTGCTGCGTTCGATTTTATCAGCCTTTTCAATAGTATCGGCGCGAAGTGTAATGCTTTCCTCGCCACGCAAAATCGGCCTTGCAGTATCGGTCATCCGCAAAGCGCCAAAGCGGTCGGGGTCAGGGCGCACCAGGTCGCGGCCCATCATCTGACGGAAAACAGCGGCCCAGGCGGGTTTGGAAAGGTCGCGTCCCACAGCGAAGGTGGGTAACTTTTCGTGGCCGCGTTCGATCACTTTGGCCGTGGCGGTTCCGGTCAGTATATCAATCAGATGGCCCGCGCCGAAATACTCGCCGGTGCGCAGCATCGCAGACAGGGCCTTGCGCACAGACTCAGTCGCGTCGAACAATTTGGCGGGGCGCTGACACAGGTCGCAGTTGCCGCACGGTGGGGAATCTTCGCCAAAGTAAGTCAAAAGCACCTGACGGCGGCAGTGCATCGCCTCTGCCAGACCCAAAAGCGCGTTCAGGCGGCCGTGATCGGCGGCTTTGCGTTCGGGCGGGGCAGCGCCTTCATCAATTTGGGTGCGGCGCAGACGAATGTCATCAGGACCGTACAGGGTCAGCGTATCGGCCGGGGCACCATCGCGGCCGGCGCGGCCGATTTCCTGATAATAGCCCTCAATCGACTTCGGCAGATCGGCGTGGGCGACCCAGCGAATATCGGGTTTGTCGATTCCCATGCCGAAGGCGACTGTCGCCACCACGATCAGCCCGTCGTCCTGCTGAAACCGCAATTCGGCTTGGCGGCGATCCTCTGCGTCCATTCCGGCGTGGTAGTGCAGCACGGAATGGCCGTCGGCGCGCAGGGCTTGCGCCAAAACCTCGGTCTTGGCACGGCTGGAGCAGTAGATGATGCCGGATTGACCCTTGCGGGCGGCGGCAAAGCGCAAAATCTGGTCGCGCGGGCTGTCTTTGACAGCAAAGGCAAGGCGGATGTTGGGCCGGTCAAAGCCGCGCAGAAAGGTCAGCGGAGGGGTGCCACCGAACAGACGGGTGGTAATCTCTTCGCGGGTTTCAGCATCAGCGGTGGCGGTGAAGGCGGCGAGCGGTACGCCCAAGGTGCGACGCAAATCGCCCAAACGCAGGTAATCCGGGCGGAAGTCGTGGCCCCACTGGCTGACGCAATGCGCCTCGTCCACCGCAATCAGGCTGACGCCGATCCGCCGCAACATCGGAATTGTGGCCGCAGCAGCCAGACGTTCGGGTGCGAGGTAGAGGAGCTTCAGACGGCCCGCATCCAGTGCGGCAAACACTTCCTCGGTCTCCTCCTCGGTGTTGCCAGAGGTCAACGCGCCCGCTTCAACACCTGCGGCCTTCAAGGCGCGAACCTGATCGCGCATCAGGGCGATCAGGGGGGAAATAACGACTGTCACACCTTCGCGGCACAGCGCAGGCAGTTGAAAACACAAAGATTTTCCGCCACCCGTCGGCATGATGGCCAAGGTGTTCTGTCCGGCGATGACGGCCTGAACAATCTCTTGCTGACCGGGGCGGAACCCGGCAAAGCCCCAGACTTGGTGGAGCAGCACGTCTGGAGCGGTCATGGGATCAATCTGGAACACATCACAGGATTGCCCGGTTCAGGTGAACGAAGGTTTAACGCCATCAGTACATATTGTTCCGGATAACGACTTCGACAGCCCAGACGCCGAACAGCACGATCAATGGGGCGAAGTCGATGCCGCCCGAAATTGGAATCAGCTTTCGGACGCGGGAGTACAAAGGGTCGAGCGTACGGTTCAGCCCGTACCAGATCTGGGCGACCAGAGACTGGCGCAGGTTGAGGACCTGAAAGTTGATCAGCCAGCTCATGATCACATGAACCAGAACGACCCAGCGGACAATTCCAACTGCGTAAAGCAGTATTTCCATTAAAGAAGTCATGGGCCAAGCCTTTCGATTGCGCAGATGTGGTAGCCTGCATGGAGGCCGGGCGCAATCTGTCCCGTTGCGCTTGCGTAAATCCGCGGGTTGCGGCTTGATCACCAAAAAGGGGGCAGTCTTGGCAACAGCAGGCAGGGCAAGCAAACGGCAGCGCATCTGGGGCTGGTACTTTTTTGACTGGGCAAGCCAGCCTTACAGCACTTTGCTGCTGACCTTCGTGTTCAGCCCATACTTTTCGGGCGTGGCCGTCGCGGCGTTTCTGGCCCAAGGCATGACCAAAGACGCGGCGGATGCATCAGCCACGGCCTATTGGGCGGGCGGGCAGACGGTCTTCGGGCTGATCATTGCGTTTCTGGCCCCGGTTTTGGGTGCGGTGGCGGATGGCTCTGGCCGTCGGATGCCGTGGATCTGGTTTTTCTCAGTACTGTATTTGGTGGGCTCCTGGATGCTTTGGCATCTCAGCCCGGTGCGGCCCGACTTGTTCATGGCGGTCATCTGGTTCGGGATTGGTCTGGTGGGGATGGAGTTTACGACAATCTTCACTAATTCGCTCATGCCAGACCTCACCGACGATGCAGAGATGGGCAGAATCTCCGGCTCCGGCTCGGCGTTTGGCTATCTGGGCGGGATTATCGCGCTGATTTTGATGCTGTTGTTGTTTGCCGAGAACGGGGAGACGGGCAAGACCTTGCTGGGCATTTCGCCGATCTTCGGGCTGGACGCTGCGGCGCGTGAGGGGACGCGGGCGGTTGGGCCATTCACCGCGATCTGGTACGTGGTTTTCATGGTGCCGTTCGTGTTGTGGGTGCGGGAGCCGGCGGGCCGGGGCACCGGCAGAAGCCTGTCAAAGTCGCTGGCCGGTCTGTGGCGGCTGATCCTGTCCTTGCGCGAACGACAAAGTCTTGGCGCGCATCTGATCTCCTCCATGCTCTATCGTGACGCCTTGAACGCGCTCTACGCGATGGGTGGGATTTATGCGGTGAACATTCTGGGGTGGAGCATCACGCAGCTGGGGATTTTCGGCATCATTGGTGCACTGTCGGCAGCGCTTTTCACCTGGGCGGGCGGTCGGATGGATTCGGCTCGCGGGCCGAAGCCGGTGATCCTGCTGTCCATGTGGGTGCTGATCGCGGTCTGTCTGGTGGTCGCCGGCATGTCGCGGCAAGACTTTTTCGGCGTGAAACTGGCGGAAGGCTCCACCTTGCCAGACATCATCTTCTACATCTGCGGCAGTGCGATAGGTGCTGCGGGTGGCACGTTGCAAGCCGCAAGCCGGACGATGATGGTCTTTCACACCACGCCCGAACGCTCGGTCGAGGCATTTGGGCTATATGCGTTGTCGGGCAAGGCCACCACGTTCATCGGCACGCTGGGGGTGACGGTGGTGACGCTGATCAGCGGATCGCAGCGCATCGGGATTGCGGTTCCGCTGATTGCGCTGTTCATCGTGGGGATGGTGGTTTTGGCTTGGGTCAAACCGAGGGGGGAACGCGGGTGAAACTTCTGTTTTTGGTGCTGCTGTTTGCGATGGCCCAACCGGTAGCTGCTGAACCTTTGGCCGCGCAGTTGTTTGCGGCGCAGGCGTCGCCGACTGCTGGACCCGCCCAACCGATTGGCACCTACGCGCGCGGGTGTGCGGCGGGGAATGTCAAGCTGCCGGAAACCGGGCCGACCTGGCAGGCGATGCGGCTGTCGCGTAACCGCAACTGGGGCAATCCGGTGCTGGTCAGCTATCTGGAGGATTTGAGCCAAAAAGTCACCGCTTTAGGCTGGAGCGGACTTTACATCGGCGACATGGGAAATCCGCGCGGCGGGCCGATGATTTCGGGCCACGCGAGCCATCAAATGGGGCTGGACGCGGACATTTGGTTTCTGCCGCCCGGACGGCTCAACCTGTCGGCGGCGGAACGGGAGACGGTTTCCTCGATCTCAATCCGCACAGATGACCAGCTTTCGGTCAATCAAAACTGGAACCCGTCCTACCGGGCGATGTTAAAGGCCGCCGCCTCTGACCCCCGCGTTGACCGGATTTTCGTGGCGGCGGCGATCAAGATCGAAATGTGCAAGACCGCGACCGCCGCTGATGCCAAGTGGCTGCAACACATCCGGCCAGAGGCGAACCATCAGGACCACATGCATGTGCGGCTGAAATGTCCGCCGGGGTCGGCGCTGTGCCAAACGCAGGTTCCGACAGTTGTTGACCTGTCGAAAAGCGGAAGCGGCTGCGATGACACTTTGGCTTATTGGGTGTCAGACGCCTATTTGCACCCCAAGCCGCCGAAAAATCCCGGGCCCAGGCCGCCGCAGATCAAGGGTCCGCGCGAATTCACCATGGCTGATTTGCCGCAGCAATGTTCCGCCGTGCTGTCCGCGAACTGATCCGATTGTTGCTGCTCGCCGGGTTTCGCGGCAGCGCGGGGGCGATGCCTGCGCAGGGTTTCCTGCAAGCCATTGATTTTTATCGGTCGGGCGGCAGGTTCGGCGGGTTTTCGGCGCTGCACCTTACAGCAGATGGGTGCTATTTCGTGGCGCTGTCGGACGAAGGATTTTTCGTCAGAGGCAATTTTGTCCGTGATGCTTCGGATCGAATTGCTTCATTCCCGACCGGGCCGGTCACGCGGTTTTTTTGGGCCGAGCGGCAAAGCCTTGCCACATTGCCAAACCGACAGCGAAGGGCTGGCCGTTGCTGCTGATGGCACGGTTTTCATCTCATTTGAAAGCCCCGCGCGGGGGCGGTTTTCTGGTTTCGGCTGCCGCGATTGGCCCGGATCACCGGTTGTTTGTGCTCGAGCGCGCGCATTTTGGCCCAGGCGGCTTTGCCACCCGGCTGCGGCGGTTTGACCCGCCCGATCCACTTTCCCACGAAACCGCGGTTTTGCAGACCGAGCCGGGCGTGCATGATAATCTGGAAGGTCTTGCAAGCTGGCGCGACGCCAAGGGTTTGCGGGCGACGATGGTGTCGGACGCCAACTTTTCGAGCCTGCTGCGCAGCGAAATCGTCGAATATCGCCTGCCGGATTGACAGCGCGGCGTGAGCGGGCGTACACGCCGCCGTCCTCATGGGGAGGGCCAAGTCTCCGCGACCTTGCCAAAACGGAACATGAATATGCAAAAACTACTCCCGGGCGTCTTTGCCATGGCGGTTATCGTCGTGGCGTCCAACGTTCTT
>JAYTQA010000449.1:0-2614 GCA_043746955.1 bacterium
CACCTGACCGCGATTGAGGATATCTGGGGGCCGTATTACGTCAGCCGCGTCAAGGCGGTGCTGGATGGCTCCTGGAAGTCGATGGACACCTGGGATGGCTTCAAAGAGGGCACGGTGATGATCGCGCCCTATTCCAAGGACGTGCCCGCAGATGTGGCAAAGCTCGCGGATGGTGTGCAGGCGGGCTATAAGACCGGCAGCTACAACATCTTCACCGGCCCGATCTATGACCAGTCTGGTGCGATGAAGGTGAAGGCGGGCGAGGTGATCAAGGATGCCGACCTCGCCGTGATTGACTGGTTCGTGAAAGGTGTGGAAAGCGCGTCTTAGAGCGTGATGAGGAAAAGTGTGCGGCGGTTTTCCTCAACAATCACGCGACCATTGAGACTCCTGAGCATGACGATGTTTCTATCAAACGTCATCATGCTCTAAAGCGCATTCCGAAAAGTGTGCCGTGGTTTTCGGCAAAAAATGCGCGGAAAAACCAAGACCTGAAGCGGTTGTTTGATACTTGTCAAACCCAAACCGCTTTAGGCCGGGTTTGCGTTTGAGAAAGGCCCGCCGGTGTGCGGGCCGGTTCCGTTTGGACGGCATGGGCAGATTGCCCATCCTACCTTTGGCCTGCCAAGAGCGCCGCAAGCTTGCCCAGTTCCAACTCCCATCCCATCCGCTGGCGCTGGCTCCACTCGGCATCGTGCATCGCATCAAAGGTCAGGCGCAGCAGGATCGCGTCGGCTTCGGGCAGGAAATCGACCACCATGCTTGTGTGATAGGGCGGATGACCGGGCACGAAATCGACGAGGTGGCGGTAGGCAAGCCGGGCCGAGGTCAAAGTTGGCGGCTGGACGGCGTCATAGGTGATCTCAGCGACGGTGGCGGTGGGCAGGCGGTTCTTCTGCATGAAAGCCACCATGTCGGGGGCCACCGCCGTCATCGTATAGCGCAGGGTGCCGCCGGGCTGCAGGTCAAGCGCTTGCACCGTCACCACAAAACCCGGCGGACCCCACCAGCTTTCCAGACCTTGCGGCGTGGTCCATAGCGCCCAGAGGTCGGGCAGCGTGGCACGGTAGCGGCGTTCGAGTGTGATCATCGGTTGGTCAGTCATCTTTGGCCTTTGTCAGTTGATGTACGGTCACGGCACCAGCAAGGCGGTCCAGCCGCGCGGACCAGAGGCTGTGGAAGCCCGCAAGCCAAGCCTCCAGCCCCTGAAACGGTTCAGAGCGCAGGGCGTACAGGCGGCGCTGGCCGTCGGCGCGGACGGTGACGACGCCCGCTTTGTGCAGAATGGCCAAGTGCCGCGAGACACCGGATTGGGCGATGTGGAGCGTCTGGGTGATCGCGCCGACCGACGCCTCCCCCGCTTGCAGGGCTGCGATGATGTCGAGCCTGGTGGGGTCGGACAGGATCGGCAGCAGGGCTATATGTTCGTTCATGTGTATATACATACGTGTAAACATATCTGTCGGTCAAGCGCCTTGTGCCTTTGATCGAACCGTGGAAAGCCTTGGGCAAACGAAGCCGGACCGGAGCCATCGGATGGATGCGGATTTCCTGATTGTCGGTGGCGGGATCGCCGGGGTTTCAGCCGCGGCCCGGCTGGCCCCGCATGGCAAGGTCGTGCTGGTCGAGGCTGAGACGGCGTTGGCGCACCACGCCTCGGGCCGGTCGGCCGCCTTGTACGAACCCCGCTATGGCCTGGCCCCGGTGGTGGGGCTGTCGATGGCCTCGGGTGATTTCTTGCGGGCGGCGGCCGGTGTGTTGAGCCCGCGTGGGCTGATGGTGCTGGCCAAAGCGGATCAGGCAGCGGAGTTTGCCGCCGAATGCGCAGCACTTGGGGTGGCACCGATAGCGCTGGCCGAGGCGCGGGCGAAGGTGCCGATCCTGCACCCCGACACGGTGGCATTTGCCGCCCATGCCGACCATGCATGGGACATTGACACCGACCTGCTGCTGCAAGGCTTTGCCAGAACTGCGCGACGCCATGGCGCGGAATTTCGGCTGGGGGCAAAGGTGACAGAGATCGCCAAGGCGGCAGGCGGCTGGCGGGTTCGGGCCGGCGGCGCGGCGCTGACGGCGCGGGTTCTGGTCAATGCCGCCGGTGCCTGGGTCGATCAGGTGGCGATCATGGCCGGGGTGGCGCCGCTTGGCTTTCAGCCCTGCCGCCGGTCGATGGCGCGGATCCCGGCGCCCGGTGGCCATGATGTCAGCCGCTGGCCGATGATCTTCGGCTGTGGCGAGACGTGGTATGCCAAGCCCGACGCCGGGGCGCTGATCATCTCGCCCGCCGACGAACACCCGATGGCAGCGCATGACGCCTGGGCCGATGACCTGGTGCTGGCCGAGGGGCTGGCGCGCTATGAGGCGATGGTGACCGAGCCGGTCACCCGGCTGATCACCTCCTGGGCGGGTCTGCGGACCTTTGCGCCCGACCGGGTGCTGGTGATCGGGGCCGATCTGGCGGATCCGTCGTTTGTCTGGCTCGCGGGGCAAGGCGGCTACGGCTTCCAGACCTCGCCCGCCGCGAGCCAGTTGGTCGCGGACTTGATTTTGGGCCATGCGCCGCAGGTGGAGGCGGCTTTGGTAGCCCAGCTTTCGCCTGCGCGGTTTGCCTGAT
>JAYTQA010000450.1:0-6941 GCA_043746955.1 bacterium
ACCACAATTCTGTCGATTGTCACCTTCATCCCGGCGGTTGCCGCAGCCATTCTGGCGCTGTTCCTGCGCGGCAATGATCCGGCCGCACAGCGCAACGCCAAATGGCTGGCGCTGTTCGCCAGCTCCCTGAGCTTTGCGGTCTCGCTGCTGATCCTGAAAGGCTTTGATCCCGCCAACACCGGCTTTCAGTTTGTCGAGGACAAGCCTTGGGTTCTGGGCCTGCACTACAAGATGGGCGTTGATGGCATCTCGATCCTGTTCGTGATGCTGACCACCTTCCTGATGCCGATCACCATCGCCGCCTGCTGGAATGTGGAGGCGCGGGTCAAGGATTACATGATCGCCTTCCTCTTGTTGGAGACGCTGATGCTCGGCGTGTTCACCGCCCTCGACCTCGTGCTGTTCTACCTGTTCTTCGAGGCGGGCCTGATCCCCATGTTCCTGATCATCGGCATCTGGGGCGGGGCGAACCGGATCTACGCGAGCTTCAAGTTCTTCCTCTACACCTTCCTGGGCTCGGTCCTGATGCTGGTTGCCATGGTGGCGATGTACAAAGCCGCTGGCACCACCGATATCCCGACCCTGATGACCTTCAAATTCGCCCATGATCCGATGGTGGTGCTGGGGATGAACGTCGCCGGCGGCTTGCAGACCCTGCTGTTTCTCGCCTTCTTCGCCAGCTTTGCGGTGAAAATGCCGATGTGGCCGGTCCACACCTGGTTGCCCGATGCCCATGTGCAGGCCCCCACAGCCGGTTCCGTCGTGCTGGCGGCGATCCTGTTGAAAATGGGCGGCTACGGCTTCCTGCGGTTCAGTATGCCGATGTTCCCGGTCGCCGCACACCTTTGGACGCCTCTGGTGTTCTGGATGTCTGCCATTGCCATCGTCTACACTTCGCTGGTGGCACTGGTCCAAAGCGACATGAAAAAGCTGGTGGCCTATTCGTCGGTTGCCCACATGGGCTATGTGACGATCGGGATTTTCGCGATGAACTCCCAGGGGGTCGATGGCGCGATCTTCCAGATGCTCAGCCACGGCTTCATCTCGGGTGCGATGTTTCTGTGTGTCGGCGTCATCTATGACCGGATGCACACCCGCGAGATTGACGCTTATGGTGGCCTGATCAACCGGATGCCGGCTTATGCGCTGGTGTTCATGTTCTTCACTTTGGCGAACGTCGGCTTGCCCGGCACGTCCGGTTTCGTGGGCGAGTTCCTGACCCTGATGGGCGCGTTTCAGGCTAACACCTGGGTGGCAGCGGTTGCGACCTCCGGGGTGATCCTGTCGGCGGCCTACGGGCTGTGGCTCTACCGCCGGGTGGTGTTTGGCGCGTTGGTCAAAGAGGGTCTCAAAACGATCGCTGACATGACCCGCCGTGAACGGGCGATTTTTGCGCCGCTGATCGTGATGACCCTCCTGCTGGGCCTTTATCCCAAAGTGGTGACCGACATCATCGACCCGTCGGTCGGCGCACTGATCACCCAATTCCGCGCCGATGTGCCGCTTGAGGCTGCCATCCCCGCCGTCACCAAGCAAGCATCGAACTGAGGGGCCGCCATGTTGACCACCGATCTCCACACGGTCCTGCCTGAGCTGATCCTTGCGATCTACACGATGGCCGCCCTCTTGTTCGCGGTCTACACTGGCAAAGACGGTGTCACCAACAGCCTGACCTGGGCCACCGCTGGCCTGATGCTGGCGCTGTCCTTCTGGATCGGCATCGGCGAAACCGGGGCCAACACGGCGTTCGGCGGCCTGTTCATCGACGACGCCTTCGCCCGCTTCGCCAAGGTCACCATCCTGTTGTCGGCCGCCGCCGTTCTGGTGATCAGCCAGGACTACATGACCAAACGCGGGATAGCCCGGTTCGAATACCCGATCCTGATCACCCTCGCCACCATTGGCATGATGGCGATGGTCTCGGCGGGTGACCTGATGTCGCTCTACATGGGCCTAGAGTTGCAATCGCTGGCGCTCTATGTTGTGGCCTCGATCCAGCGCGACAGTTTGAAATCGACCGAGGCGGGCCTGAAATACTTCGTCCTCGGCGCTTTGTCGTCTGGCCTCTTGCTGTACGGCGCGTCGCTGGCCTACGGCTACGCGGGCACCACCGGCTTTGCGGGCATCCTGTCCACCGTGCAAAAAGGCGTGCCGGTCGGGCTGCTGATCGGGCTGGTCTTCATGCTGGCGGGCCTTGGCTTCAAGGTCAGCGCCGCCCCGTTCCACATGTGGACGCCCGATGTTTACGAAGGTGCGCCCACCCCGGTCACCGCCTTCTTTGCCACCGCGCCGAAAGTCGCCGCCATGGCGCTGATCGCCCGTCTGGTCCATGACGCGTTTGGTGGCATCACCGGCCAGTGGAGTCAGGTGCTGGCCGCCCTGTCGGTGATTTCCATGTTCGTGGGGGCGATTGCCGCCATCGGGCAAAAGGACATCAAGCGCCTGATGGCCTATTCTTCGATAGCCCACATGGGCTTTGCCCTGATGGGCCTCGCCTCGGGCACCGCTTTTGGCGTCCAGGCCATGCTGATCTACATGGCGATTTACGTCACGATGAACATCGGCACCTTCGCCTTCATCATGTCGCTGGAGATGGGCGGCAAACCCGTCACCGACATCTCGCTGTTGAACAACTTCTCCAAACGCGAGCCGCTGAAGGCGCTGGCGGTCATGGTCTTGATGTTCTCGCTGGCCGGAGTGCCGCCGATGCTGGGCTTCTTCGGAAAGTTCTACGTGCTGAAAGCCGCCGTCGATGCCGGGATGAGCTGGCTGGCGGTGGCCGGTGTGGTGGCCTCGGTGATCGGGGCGTTCTATTACCTGCGCATCGTGTTCTACATGTATTTCGGGGCCGAGCAGGACGGTGCCGACAGCATTATGGCCCCGGTCCAATGGTTCGCTCTGATGGCGGTGTCGGTGATCATGCTGGCCGCGATTGTCAACTTCTTTGGCATCGAGCCTGCGGCGATTGCTGCCGCAAAATCGCTTGTCGGCTGACGCGCCCCTCTGGCCGGCAATCGGGCCGGCAATCGGGCCGGCAAACTGGCCGGCAGGCGTGGCCGGCTACGTCTTTGACACCCTGGACAGCACCAACAGCCATGCCCTGCGGCTGGCCCCTGAAACTCCGGGACCGGCTTGGTTCCTGGCGCATGCGCAAACCGCCGGCAAAGGCCGCCGCGCCCGGCCTTGGGCCAGCCCGAAAGGTAATTTCCACGCGAGCCTGCTGCTGCACCCGCACGAACCCGCAGCCGAGGTTGCCCTGCGTTCGTTTGCCGCAGCCTTGGCGCTGCGCGATAGCCTGGTCAGCCTGACCAACCTCTCCCAGGCCTTCGCGCTCAAATGGCCGAACGATGTCCTCCTGAACGGCGGCAAACTCGCGGGCATCCTCTTGGAAAGCACCGCCTCGGGCACGGGCATCGCCCATCTGGCCATCGGGTTCGGCGTCAACCTGATTGCCGCCCCTGACCCCAGCATGGTCGAAACCGGTGCCCTCGTCCCGGTAACCCTTCTGCAAGAAACCGGCCTGCGGATCGCGCCGGAAACCTTGCTCGCCCACCTCGCCCCGGCCTATGCCAAATGGGAGGCCACCTTCACCACCCAAGGCTTCGTGCCCTTGCGCAGCGCCTGGCTGTCGCACGCGGCCCGGCTCGGCGAGGTCATCCATGCCCGCACCGGCACCACCAGCCAAACCGGCCGCTTCGATACGATCGATGCGACCGGTGCCCTGATCCTGACCACCGCCCAAGGCCGCCAGGTGATTCCCGCCGCCGAAGTGTTCTTCTGATGCCGTAGCCCTTTCATTTCGGCATAAATAACCCACCGGGGGTCCGGGGGGGTGTGAAACCCCTCAGGGGCCAGCCACAAGGACCACGCCCATGCTTCTCGCCATCGACTGCGGCAACACCAACACCGTGTTTTCGATCTGGGACGGGGTGAAATTCCGCGCGACCTGGCGGCTTGCCACCGACCACAAGCGCACGGCGGATGAGTATTTCGTCTGGCTGTCCTCCCTGATGGCGCTGACCAAGACCGAAGCCCGCATCACCGAAGTCATCATCTCGTCCACCGTGCCGCGCGTGGTGTTCAACCTGCGCGTCCTCTGCAACCGGTATTACGACTGCCGCCCGCTGGTGGTCGGCAAACCGGAATGCAGACTGCCCACCCCGCCCCGGGTTGACCAGGGTGTGACGGTCGGCCCCGACCGGCTGGTCAACAGTGCGGCGGGGTTTGACCGGCATGGCGGCAACCTGATCCTGGTTGATTTCGGCACCGCCACCACCTTTGACGTGGTCGACTTTGACGGCGCTTATGTCGGCGGCGTGATTGCTCCGGGTGCCAATCTGAGCCTTGAGGCCTTGCATTTGTCCGCGGCCGCCTTGCCGCATGTCGATGTGGCCAAACCGGCCAAAGTCATCGGCACGAATACGGTGGCCTGCATGCAATCGGGCGTGTATTGGGGCTATGTCGGTCTGGTTGAAGGCATCGTGCGCGAAGTGAAGCGCGAACGCACCCAGCCGATGAAAGTCATTGCCACTGGCGGGCTGGCCGCTTTGTTCGCCCAAGGAACCGAAACGTTTGACGCGGTCGAGGATGACCTGACCATGCATGGTCTTGTCCTGATCCACGCCTATAACCAAGCTTGTGATGTTGAGAAAGAGAGTGCTGATGGCCCCGACCAAACCCGCCGCGACCAAAGCCGCCGCGACCAGACCCGCCCATAGTCAACCCGGCGAACGCCTGATCTACCTGCCCCTTGGCGGTGCCGGGGAAATCGGCATGAACGCCTATGTTTACGGTTACGGCTTTCCGGGCAAGGAACGGCTGATCCTGGTCGACCTCGGCGTGGCGTTCCCGGATATGGATACCTCGCCCGGTGTGGACCTGATCATGGCCGACATCACCTGGCTGACCGACCGGCTGGACCGGCTGGAGGCGATTTTCATCACCCACGGCCACGAAGACCATTTGGGCGGCCTGCCGCATCTGTGGGCGCAATTGAAAAAGCCAGTCTATGCGCGGGCCTTTACCGCGACTTTGGGCCGGATGAAGCTGGAGGAGGCGGGCCTCGCGCGGGATGCGATCCGTACCGTCAAGCCGCGCCCCGAAATCGTGACCGCCGGCCCGTTTCAGGTGCAGTTTGTCCCGGTCAGCCACTCGATCCCCGAAAGTGCCGCCCTGGTGATCGACACGCCGGGTGGCCGGATCGTGCATTCCGGTGACTTCAAACTGGACCGCAACCCGATCGTCGGCGACCCGTGGGACGATGCGGTGTTCGAAGCCATTGCCGCCGAACGCCCGATCAAGGCGTTGATGTGCGATAGCACCAACGTGTTCTCGCCGCTGCCGGGCCGGTCGGAATCGACGCTGGGTGTGCCACTGGCCGAACTGATCCGGGGGGCCGGTGGGCTGGTGGTGGCGACGACCTTCGCCTCCAACGTGGCCCGCCTGAAAACCCTCGCGGAGGCCGGAAGGTCGGCCGGCCGCACGATCTGTCTGCTGGGTCGCGCCATGAAGAAAATGGTCGCGGCCGGTGAGGAATCCGGCGTCCTGCAAGGTTTTCCCCGCCACGTGACGCCAGAAGATGCGCTGGAGGTCTCACGCAAGAACCTGATGCTGATCGTGACCGGAAGCCAGGGCGAACGCCGGGCGGCTTCCGCCCAACTGGCGCGCGGCAAATATCTGGGGCTGGAGATGAAGGAGGGCGATATGTTCCTGTTCTCCTCCAAGACCATTCCGGGCAACGAACGGGACGTGCTGCGCGTGGTCAATGCATTTTCCGAAAAGGGCGTCAACATCGTCGACGACACCGGCGGGCTTTACCACGTCTCGGGCCACGCCAACCGGCCCGATCTGGAGCATGTGCATCGTCTGCTGTTGCCCGACATGGTGGTGCCGATGCACGGGGAACACCGGCACCTGCGCGAACATGTCAAGCTTGCCAATGAGGCCGGGATTGCCGCGATCATTGCGACCAACGGCACCATGCTGAACCTGACCGGCGAAGTGCCGGTGGTGGCGGAGCGGGTGGAAACCGGTCGGATCTATCTGGACGGCTCCGCGTTGGTCGGGGCGATGGACGGTGTTGTGCGCGACCGGATCCGCTTGGCGCTGAACGGCCATGTCACCGTGACGCTGATCGTCGATGAGGATGGCGAGGCTTTGGGCGAGCCGTGGGTCGACACGATGGGCCTGCCGCCCACCGGACGCGGCGGGCGCGATCTGGCGGAAACCCTGGAGTCTGATCTGGCGGAGTTTGTCGCCGGTGCCGGCCGCAAGGTGATGGCCGACGACGACAAGCTGGAAGAGGCTTTGAAGCGCGTGGTCCGGCAAGTGACGATGGAAGAGATCGGCAAGAAGCCCGAGGTCATCGTGGTGATCAGCCGGTTGGCGGCGGAATAAGGTCTGCCCAGGGGCACTCTGCCGCCCCGGCTGGGGCGGGCTTGCCCCCCCCTGCGGCGAGACCAGCTTCTCTCATGGCGGGGGGGAAACCCCGCCATGAGGTTGATCACACCGATTCCTGAATAAAGTCTTAACAAAAAAACCGAAATCGTTTAAATACAATAGCTTAGGAAAGTGTCCACATATGGACACCCCCTGAATCCGTGCCTTTTCCGCCTTTGTCCGGGTCAAACCCCGCCCTTAGGCGGCGTTGTTTTCGCCTTCGTCATCATCGGGGGTGGCATCCTTGACGCGGAAGCTGCGCAGGATGAAATCGGGCACGTGGTCGCCCATGCCGACGATCCGTTCATGTTGACCGGGGTAAGACGAGCGGTAGGCCGGGCGCGCCTCGCGCGACGCATCGTGGCGATAGTCGCGGCTGGGTTCGGCGCGGGAATCGTTGCGCGTCTCGGACCGGGGTTCACTCCGCGAATCTGGCCGCGAATCCGACCGCGAATCTGGCCGCGAATCTGGCCGCGAATCCGCCCGCGAATCCGCCCGCGAAT
>JAYTQA010000451.1:0-17389 GCA_043746955.1 bacterium
CACCGTGACGTCTTCGTAATGGGTGGCGCGCTTGGCGCGGGGTTCAAAGTAGCGGTATTTGCGGCTTTCGCTATCGGCGAAAATTGCGGCCCCTGCGGCCCCTGAACCGACCGAGCTTGATGTGGCAACCATGTCTCTCTCCCTTGGGTGGTGGGGGGTTAACCCCTTGGTATCAATGCGCTTTGATCGGCGCGGGTGCAGTGGACGGCGTGAACTTGTCGTAGAAGGTACGGTCTGGGTCGAAGTCGAGCATGAACAGAACCGGGCTTAGAGCGTCGATCATCGGCGGCGGGCCGCAGGCATAGGCATCGCCGCCGCCTTCGATCCCCAGGCGTTTCAATTCGGACCCCACCACCTGATGCACAAAGCCCTGCGCGCCCTGCCAATCCTCGTCGCCACCTGCGTGGGACAACACGGGGGTAAAGCTGACTTCGGGGTGAGCGGCGGTGATTGCTGCGATTTGTGGCAGGTAGAACAGGTCAGCCTGGGTGCGCGCGCCGTAGAAGAAATGCACCGGGCGATCCTCGCCGCTGGCAATGTGGTCGTGCAAGATCGACCAGATCGGCGACATACCGGACCCGGCGGCGACCAGCACTATCGGTCCTTTTCGTCCTTCGCGGCGGAAGCAACTTCCGTAAGGTCCGCGGACGGTGACGGCTGCACCGACTTCAATTCCCCCGGCGTCGAGTTCACCTGAGAATTTTCCGTCGGGGTATTTCTTGATGATGAAGCGGAGGTTTTGGGTTTGGTCCGGCGTATTTGCCATGGAGAACGAGCGCGTAATCGCCTCCCCATTTTTGGTCCTGACGGTGATGTCGACATATTGCCCGGCCCAGAATTTGATCGGCGTTTCCAGCTTGATCTCGATCACCCGAATGTCGTGGGTCAGGTTTTCCTTGGCGCTGATCCGGCCCTTGAAGTCCTTGACGGCAATGGATTTCGACAGAAGTTCCTCGTCGAAGTTCAAGAGTTCAATCACCAGATCTTCCTGCGCCAGTGACCGGCACAGCAGGATGCCACCATTCTCACGCTCGCCGTCCGACAGCGCGAAAGTCGAATATTTCATCAGTTCGACATCGCCCTCGACCAGATTGCACTTGCAGGCCGAACATTGGCCCTCCTTGCAGCCATGCGGCAGCGAGATGCCCTGACGGAACGCAGCGTTCAGCACGGTTTCGCCGGTTTCCACCTCGAACTCGACGCCCACGGGTTCCAACCTGACGGTGAAGGTTTCGGTCATATGCAGGCACCTTTTCGGGGTATGGCTTTCAGCCCGGCTGCCGAAGAGGCCGGCTTTGGGGTGGTGGGCCGGTGTGTCCGGCCCACGCTTTAGAGGGTTAGTTGCAAGTGTTGATCTTGAAGCCCTTGGCATAGTCCGCCAGGTGCGCCTTGCGGGCTGCGTCATCCATGCCGCGCAGCATGTTGAGCGGCGAGCCCAACTTGTTGCCACGCACGTGGTCAAGCGTCCACATGTCCTTGTCGTCGAACCGCAGATGCGGTTGCGGGATCAAGGTCTTGCCGTCCGAACGCACGAAGTTCAGATCGACGATCGCGTCGGCCAGATCCCAGCCGTCATACAGCGTTTCCCACTCGCGCTTGCCGCTGAAACGGCCCATCGCAGGCGTCGGACGCCCTTGATACTCGTCCGCGAAGGCCTCAACTGCGGTCCAGCGGTCGATTTCATGGGCAAAGGTATGCAACTGACCGTCGATCGTGTCCACCACCATGTCCTCACGGATCAGGCAGGGCACCAGGCACGACCAGCAACGATGCGGATACGCGTAGCCGACATCGGAGTTGAACAGCAGCACTTGCTGACCGGGTTTGGACAGCTTGGCATACCATTTCCAGTATTCGCCGAATTCGGCATACCAGCCCGGATACTTGTGCTCAAACCATTCAAAGTCTTTCTCGGTCTGCGCCTCGATCCGCCAGAAGTTCACCGGCCAACCCACCGAGAAGAATTGTCCGACCTTGTGGACGTAGTTCTTCTTGGTGATCCGCTCCCAGGCCGCCGTCACGTCATCATGGTGGATCTTGATGCCGTATTTTTCCATCGGAAGCATGTAGGTGCGGTAGTAGTCTTCATAGACCCAGCGATGCCACATCTCGGCATAGCTTTCCTTGTTCTTGTCGCGGTCGGTCGTGCCGTATTCGATGAACGTCCCGATTGCCGCATCGACGATGGCATGGTTCTGCCAGAAGGCATATTTCATGTCGCGTTCAATGAGCTGGTGGTTCTCCGGCTCTTTCAGGGCTGCCATCATCAGCGAGTGGCCATTGCCGATGTGACGGGACTCGTCCGACTGCACCGACAGGAACACGGTCGGCAGAGCATAGTCGCCGTTGCGGGCGGCTTCCGAAGGCATGGCCACAAACAGCGTGTTGGTGAACGCGGTTTCAGCCACAACTGTCAGATACATGCAGGCCGCGGTCATCGCGTCGCCGGTGAGGAACCCCTCGCCGAATTGACGCCCGATCGTGGTGGCATAGCATTTCCCGAACGCTTCTTCGGTGATGTCAAAGCCAGCCGGATCGATGTAGTTTTCCATGTACCACTTCTTCAGGTTCATCTGAATGGTGGAGTGGCGGAATTCATCGACCATCTGCATGGTAAAGCCGGTGCGCAGGTCTTCACCCGGGGCCAGACGGCTGACCATCGCCATCGAGCGGGCAGCGCTGATTTCCGGGAAGGGGATGATCGCCAGGAACAGCTTCATCCATTCGACCCAGCGCGGTTCCACGTTGCGGAACATGTCGCCACGCAGGGCGGCATCCAGTGCACCGTAAACCCGGTTGTCCTTTTCCTCTTGCATCGAGAAATAGGACCGCAGCACTTGTTTCATCGGATCGCGCGGCGCTTTGGTGATCTTGTAGTCGGTCGGATAGGTCATCGCTTCCTGGACATAGGAAGGATTCCAGCCCAGATCGGCGCATTTCTTGGTGGCGTCGGCCACCGAAATACCCTTCTGTGCCGTGATCTTGTTAAGTGTCAAAGTCGACATTGATGCTCACCTTTTTGGTTAAGGTTGATGTGGGCAGGGCAGTCAGCAAAGGTCAGAGAACTGCGTTTCGCAGCCATCCAGTGCGTCGGAGCAATTTCACGAGATGTGAAGTTCAGTCGCAACGCAGGCCTCCCTTCCTTCGTTCTTTCGGCCACCCCAGTTTGTCAGGGCAACCTGCTTTTTTGTTCGATGAGGGACTGTAGAACCGGAGTTTCGCCCCGGCCAAACGGATAATTTTGTGTAACGAACAGCTACGGTTTGTAACATAAAGTTACGTTTTACGATTCTGTCGCAATCTTTTCGGCGCAGGATAGGCTTGCGTCGGCGAATGAAATCATCGTCAGGGTCGGAGCGGTCAAGTGGCTGATGCAGCGGTGTTTTCAGGAAAGATGGGCGATCTGCAAAAGCTGCGGGTCACCGTAGTGATTCTGATCAGTCAGGAAAACTCCAAGCTGCTCAGCCGTCGTCAGCGGGTTGCGGGCAAAGAGATCGAAGTGATGTGTGCCGAGCGCGACGTGGAACAGGGCGGCGATACGCCTGTGCTGCGCGAACGGCTCGACGCGCTCTACGAGGAAGATACCGCCATGCGGCTGGCACTTAGCGAAACCGAAGCGGAAATTCAGAAGCTGGAGGGTTTCATCGCCAAGATTGACACCGACATCGCCGCCCTCTGCCAGTCGTAATTGGGCCAATCTCGGTTGAGCCGCTCCTAAAGGACACGCCATGAAAGACGAACGCGCGCATCTGCAACTGTTTGACCTGATTGCCCGCGACTGGACGCTGGCGTCCCCGGTGCAGCAGATCACGTTCAACGCCGATGACAGCGCTGTGGCTTTCGCCAGCGCGGACGGTGCGGTTCACCTTGCCGCCACCGCCGACAAAGCCGCGCCCAACCTGCGTACCCGCCGCGCGATTGACACCGGGCGGCTGACGATTGCGCCGCGCGACAAGCCGTTTTTACCGCTGAAGCCCGCCGATTTCACCGATGGGCGCAGCACGGATGTGATAGCCTTCGGGACATCGGGCTTTGCCTTTGCCAAAGACAATGGCCGGATCAACAGCCTGACGCCGGGCGGCATTGCCGTGCATATGACCCCAAAAGTGCAGGAGGCAATTGCGGTTCTTGCCGCCACGCCCGATGGAAAAACCGTCGCTTTTGCCTGTGGGCGGCAAGTTTATATCGCGGCCAAGGACGCCACGACGCCGCGCAGCATCCCGGCCGCAAGTACAGTCACCGCAATGGCGGTCTCTTGTGATGGCACGACACTCGCCGTGGCCTATGCCAACGGCATCTCGCGGTGGGACATGCAGGCATTGGATCAGCCGCCGGTGGAAACCCAGCTGACCGGCGTGCCGACCGGCCTGGTCTGGCATCCGGACGGATCCTGGCTGACGGTCAGCATGGCGGATGGTTTCTATCTGATCGACACCGCGCAGAACCGCGCCATCACGTACGGTAACTTCCCCGCCGCTGTCGACTGCGCGGTCTTTGGCCGGGCCACCAACACCGTCGTGGCCTCTGGCGCGTTCCGGGTCGCCGCTTGGGATTTAGCCGACGGGGAGGCTGTAGTGACCGGCAAGCCGGGTCTGGTGCTGATCAGCGCCGTGGCCGCCAGTCCCAACCGCAATCTGGTGGCGGTCGGCTATGCAAATGGCCTGTTGAGCTTGGCCGAAATTGGCCAACCGTCCGAGATTTTGCTGCGCGAAAACACCGGTGCCGCGATCACCGCGATGGCCTGGTCGTCCAACGGCGCTTATCTGGCGCTGGCGGGTACCGATGGGTCTGCCGCCTTGGTCGAGTTCCCCGACATCATGTTCAAATCCACGCCCCTTTGACAGGAAACCCGATCATGGCCACGCCACAGACCGCAGAACTCACCGAAGAAGAAAAAAGCAAGGACGCGTTCTTTCAGCGCATCGCCCTGATCGGCGAGGAGATGATCGCGGCCCACGGCCGCGAATTCGCGACCGGCGCGTTCGTTCTGGCGGCGCGCTGGATCAGCGAGGGACGGATGGGGGCCAAGGTCAAAACCCGCGAACCGCAGGCCACCCAACGGCCAAGTTGAGCCGCCACTGTAATGGTTCTTTACAACTTCGCGCCGGTAGCGGCGTCTTTTTGTTGTGATGTAGCCGAATCAGCGCAGTATGATACTGTTCCAAAAGCCCTGCGCTAACCTGCCTCAGCCGCCAGAACCAAGGAGACGTCGCTTGGACATCCGAACCAGACTTAACAGCGAACGACCGGAAGACAAGCAGGCCCAGGCCCATATCAAGCGCAACTGGGGCACCATCGAAAAGCTGGCCGATACGCTGAGCGGTGGCAAGTATTCCGCTGACAAGGCCAAACAGGCCGCCCCACCACCGCAAGCGCAAGGGCTGATCATCGTCGATCAGGCCCGCCCGCGCCTGCCCGACGCGCCGGTGCCCTATCTGCGGATCAGCCTGAACGGGCGCGTGGTGTTGGCCGATACCAGTTCCGGCATACAGTTGCACTTTTTAGGCCAGATAAAACGGGTGAACGGCGAGCAGCGCTTTGTGATCGCCAGTGCCGAAAATGGCTTCATCGCTCCGCTTGCGCCGGAACTGTCCGAAAAGATCGCCGATCTGGCGAACCTGCTGATCAATCGCGCCTACTCTGAAGAAGCCCTCGCCGAAGACATCAAAACGCGGCTTCAGATCGCGTAGTCACAGGCCTTGCTGATGCGGTGCCGGACGTTTCCGGCGCCGGCTGTTAAGTCCACGGGAGGGGACTTAATGATGAGTTCAGACCAGCGCATGGCCAACAAAGCACCCCGTCCGGGGTTTGATTTCGCCGATGTCGACCCGCGCGAAACCTCCAAGGCTTGGAACCGGTTTCTGGCAAACCGCAATGCGCCCAGCCTGCCGGTCACCGGCGTGCGCTCGGTCATTTATCAATCCTGGGTGCGGTCCAACACCACCGGTATCAGGCCCGAGCAGTTCGCTGCCCCGTCGCTGGAACGGACCACAACGCTGACCAAATCGACCTTCGATCAAGCCGAACTGCGGCGCGCCACGCTGGCCACCATGACCCGGATCGGTGACCTGCTATCGGGGGCGGAGGCGATGCTTTTGCTGACCGACCGGGACGGCGTCATTCTGGAAACGGTGGGCGACAATTCGACCCTTTCGCGCGCCAACAAGATCAACCTGACCGTCGGCGGTGTGTGGAGCGAGCACGCCTCTGGCACCAACGGCATTGGCACGGCGCTTTGGATGGGTCAGCCGGTCTATGTTCACGGGGAAGAGCATTTCTGCGAGGGCATGAAAGCCTGGAGTTGCGCCGCAGCACCGATCCGCGACCCGATTGATCACAGCATCATTGGTGTGGTGAACCTGTCCGGGCTGACCTCGATCTTTCAGAAACACAACGCGGCCTTCGCCGCCACCGCCGCGCGCGACATTGAACTGGTGTTGGAACAGGAACAGTCGCTTTTGAACATCCGCCTGATGGAAGCGATCATTGGCAAGTTTCCGGCCCATGCGCAGGACGCGTCCGAAGGGTTGGCGATCGTTGACCGCTTCGGCAGGCTGATCTTCAGCCGCAACAGCGGTGTCAACGTCGGGCGATCCGACCGCGATCTGGGCCTTGGCGCGCGGTTTCTGGAATTGCCGGACGGGATTTCCGAAGAAAAGATTTTCGCCGCCCTGCCCCGTGAACATGGCTGCGAGGATATCCGGCTGATCGAGATTGACGGTCAGGTCAAAGGTGCAGCGCTGGTGTTCAAACCAACTGCTACGGTGCGTCAAGTCCTGTCGCCGCCGCGGCCCGCAGTTGTGGCGCTGCCCGGCATTGTCATCGGCAAGACCGGCCTCAAGATCGTCGGCCGCAGCGACCCGATCCTTGCAGCCCTTGATACCGCCAACCGGATCGCCGCCATCAACCAACCCACGCTGGTCGAAGGCCAGACCGGGGTTGGCAAAGAGCTGTTTGCCCGGCTGATCCATTCCCGGATGGACCCGGAAAACCTCCAGCCGTTCCGGCCGATCAATTGCGGCGCGATGGACCCGCAGATGTTGGGCAATGCGCTGCCACACCGGCTTGAAACGCACATGACGGCCCCGCTCTGCCTCGACGAAATCGGCGAAACCGCCGCCGACACGCAGCTGTTTTTGCTGCGCGTGCTGGAAGAGCATTTGACCCGCCTGCACGACCCGGACCAGCCCGAACCTGCACTTTGCCTGCTATCGCTGACCAACCGCACCATGTTGGACGAGGTTGAAGCCGGCCGCTTTCGCCGTGACCTGTTTTATCGGCTGAGCGCGGTGGTCCTGACCATACCTCCGCTGAAGGACCGTGGGGAAGATGTCTTGCTGATCGCCGAGCACTATAACCGCAAGATCAGCATCGAAACCGGGCGCGATCTGCTGATCATAGGCTCTGACGTGCAGGACGCTTTGATGGCCCACCTTTGGCCCGGCAATGTCCGCGAATTGCGCAACCTGATGGCCGGGCTGCATTGTCTGGCGAAATCCCGCACAGTGATGCTGGCCGATCTGCCGACCGAAATCACCGCGCCACCTGCGCTGAAAAGCTCACCGCTTGAGGCTAGTGCGACCCAGGATCGGCGGCTTGCGGGGGCTGCCTCGCTGAAACACGCCGAGGTGATGCTGATCGAAAATTCCCTCCTGCACCACCATGGCAACATCAGCAAGGCTGCCAGCGCGCTTGGAATTTCGCGGCCGACCCTCTACCGCAAAATCCAAACTTACGGCGTCAAGACCCCTTAACGGCTGCGATACCGGGGATCGGGCGAAAATCGCAAACTTCACCAAACCTACAGTACCACGCCATAGTCGCGACGGGCGTAGGCTTGCGCCAACGGCAGTTCGATCGCCCGCTTCGCCTCGGCCAGCCCGGACCGACCGCCGCCAGCCTGCGACAAGGGCTGCGCGGCGCTAGGTCACCTCGAAGCGCGGGTTCCAGATCAGCGACCCGGCCGCAAAGACCCAGAGCTGGCCGCTGTGGTCAAGCTGCGACAGGATCGTGGTGGCGGTCCGGGCGTAAAAGCCCGCGTCGGGTTCCGCCATCCGGACCGGCCGGCGTTCATCGGGGCGCGGCGGCAGGCGGTCCATAAGGGCACGGGTCAGGCGCAGGGGTTCGGTCATGGGTCTGCGCTTCCGACGTTTGGAGCGGATGTCGTTTCGGACTGCGCCAGATATGCCTCGACCTCCTGCAACAGGCCCGCGCTTTCGGCATCGACAATGCCCAACAGCCCGAACTGGCTGACGATGTTTTCCAGATATCCCAAGCTGGTGCCCAGAAACCCCGCGCCTTGGGCAATGCAGCGGACCTGCTGCGCGCGGGACAGATCGGGGCGGATCATTTGGGCGTCATGGTCGGCCACAAAGGTCAGGGCGGTTTGCGGCCTGCCGTCGATCAGCGCCGTCACGAAGGTCGGCACATAGCCGGGGCCGACCATTTCGCGCCGCCACAGAATCTCGGTTTCAGCCTCGACATGGGCTGCGGCGATCCGGAACGCCAGCCCCTCGCACCCGGCACCCCGGTCCAGAGCCGCCATCAGCCCTGGTGCGTCTTTGGTGCCGCGTACGCCCTTGTCGTCCAGCAGGATGAAACGCCGGGCGTAGCCCGGAACCTGGGCGCGGCGCACCTCGGCAAAGCGAAAGGCCGGGTCCCACATCAGCGATCCATAGCCAAAGACCCAAAGATCGCCCGTGCCGTGATCCGCCACGGTCCGGGCGCGGAGGCCTTCGCGCACCTCGTCCGGATAGGCCCAGTTCGGGTGAACCTCCATCTGGGGGAACCGTTGGATCAGCATCTCGATGCTGAAGGTGCGAAAGAACGAGGTGAGGGGATCGGTGATCTTGCCGCGCAGTTCGGGATGGTACGCAAAGGCGTCGAGCGGCCGGACGGCATCGACATCGTCGGAGTTGGGTTGGGTCATGGAACGGTCGCCCTTTGCTGGAGTTGCCGCGTCAACACGTCAATTCACGGTCAGATGACCGCGCGCAGCGAGGCTTCGATCTGGCCGCCGCACCAAACGTCGCCATAGGCCGCGTCGCTTGTGCGGCGAAGTGCTGCTTGCGCGGGGATGGCCCCAATACGGTCGCAAAGCCCGGCAATGTTGGGTGCATGCGCATCAAGCATCGGGCGAAGGAGTGGCAGCTTGGCGGTCATCGTGCCCCACAGCGTCGCCGTAACCAGATCGGCGAGGCAGGGGGACTTGGTGGCGAACAGGAACCCCGAACCGGCGGTCAGCCCATGGCGTCGGCCAATGTCCTCAAAGATCGCCATCCAGCGCGCCAGTCTGGGGTGAAAGTCATTCCAGGCGTCTTGGGTCCACATCTGCGCGCCGTTGTGGCGGGTCATCTCGGATAGCACATCGTTTGTGTCGCCGATGACCTTGTGGCACATCGCCCGCAGCGCCGGGCCCTCGGGAAACAGCCCGAACTCTTCGCCAAGGTAGGCCAGGATCGCAGGCATCTGGCTCAGATGCACGCCCCGCCGATGGTCGGTCAACAGCGGTGGCCCCATATGCGGGACCAGTTGCGCGGAGGGGTCGGCGGCGCGCTGCGCAAAGGTTGCGTCAAAGCCCGCCTCAGTCCAAGACGCCTGCGCATGGGCCAGTACGGCCCGGACGAACTCGCCCCGAAAGGGGGCCGGCCAGTCGTGAAGTGTGAAATCAGCCATGGCGGGAATTCTTCCTTTCCGGAGCAAAGTCGAATGCTGGCTTACCAAGGCCTGTGACGCAAGCTTGCTTTGGTTTTGCGCCAGAGGGTCGGTTCATGGCGCGACCTTTGGGATCGGGGGTCATTGCCATAGATGTGTCGATCCCTGCCGTGGCACCCGGGAAATTGTCCGAAAAGAGCACTTCGCGGAACCCAGCACGGGTTTTGGCGGCATAGGCCGGGAGCATGCTGTGATGGCTCCAAAGCGGACTGCGGCGATGGTCCAACGGAGCCTCATAAGGGTCGGCATGGGCATCTTCTGTCCGGGTTTCTGGAGGCTAACCGGTTGGCGTTGGTCGCCATGCCGTCAAAGATCGCGGATCAGCCGCACTTCGGCATCGCCCGCCCCGGTGTCGGCGATACCTTCCGCCTCAGCAAAGCCGAAACTGCGGTACAGCGCCAGCGCCTCGGTGTGGCGCGGGCCTGCCGCCAGCATCATCCGCTGATAGCCAAGCGCCTTTGCTGTCGCGAGCAGTTCGGCCACCAGTGCCCGTCCCACGCCATGTCCGCGCGCCGCTTCCTGCACATACATCCGGTTCATCTCGCAGGTCGCTTCGGACTGCCTTTTGGTCATCACGATCCCGACCGGCACCCCGCCCAGCCGCGCCAGCAGGCAGTCGGCGGCTGGCGGCACAAAGCGGGTCAGCAGGTCGCGCATCTGGCCCTCCATATCCTGAACGCGGAAATAGGTGTCCAGCAGATCGGACTGGTCAGGGTAGCGCTGGTAAATCCAGCCGATGTATTCCCCCACCAGCAGGCGAACCGCTTCGGCGTCGGCTTCGGTGCGAACATGGATGATTTGCAGCATTATGCAGTTCCTTTGCAGATTGCCCTGACCGACCGGACGATAGGATCGGTCGGCTCAGCGGGGTTTCAGCAGATAGCGGTCAGGTTCGGCGAACACATCGAGCACGACAGTGCCCGCCTTCAGTTGAACGGCATGCACGACATCTGCGGGGATGTCATAGGTTTGGCCGGGGCCGCAGCGCCGGGTTGCGCCGTCGATGGTCAGCGCCACCTCGCCTTCAATCACCATGCCCCATTGCGGACCGTGGGAATGCGGCGGCAGGGCGAAATCCTGATGAAAGCGGAAGAACACCACCAGCCCGGCGTCCGACCGGATCGCATGGCTGCTGACCACGGTTTCGGGGAACGGCAAGTCCAGCGCCGGCATCGCTTCGAAAAAGGCGGGAAGGGTCATGTGAGTGGATCCTTGATCAGGCCGCCGGGCTACGGCGGCAGTTGCACGATGGCGAGACGCACCTCCTCCTCGCCCAGAACCGTCGTGGTGTGGCCAGTGCCCGCCACATCCTCCCTACGCAAGATAGCACCCGTGCTGAAGTCCCGGGTTTCGCCATCGCCTGCGGTCACGCGCCGACGCCCCGACAGACACAAGGCCACCTGCCGCCGGGGTGAGGCGTGCTGCGCGCCGCCCCAACCTTTGGGCAGGATCAGGTAAAGCAGCCCGGTCGCGGGTTTCACGCCCGAGATCGGCATCGGCGGCGCAGGCGGTGCGAAGGTGCCCGTGTCAAGCGGCACGGCCAAATCAGCGAAATGCGAAATGCCGGTCACATCCTCGGCCAGGTGCAAGATCGGCATTGTGAAAGCGGGCGGTTGCGGAGTGGGGTTTGATGGCATCCGGGGCGGTCCTCCTCGTCAGGGGTCAAAGCGGGGTTCGTGGAAACCTCAACCAACCCGCGTCCCGGCGGCGGTGACGGTCGGAGTATGAAAAGCAGCACTCCCCTCGCACCGCGTCGGCGCAGTTACGGTCAAACACAAAGGCAGAATTCTTCCAGCTAAGTTTAGGTGTATAGTCCCGCTAAGAGGTGTTAGAATGGTTGGCTCTGAGATGGAGTCATTATGGGACAAGTCTTCACCGTATGAGCCGGGCCAGATTTTCATCCAGTGGATGAAAATCCCGGCGATTGGCCACCACGACAGAGGCGATCCGTCGAGCGATACAGCGGAGTGAAGCGAGCGTAAGGGCTCTGGCGCATCGATATTCGATCCGCCCGACGACGGTTCAGAAATCGCGGAAACGAGCCACAGTTTCCGATCAGCCGATCGGCCCTGCGCAACCCCGCTCCACGGTTCTCGGCATCGCGCATGCGGCGATGATCGTGGCCTTTCGGCGGCTGAGCTTGTCGCCGCTCGACGACTGCCTTTATGCCCTGCAGCCTGTGATTGCGGGTTTGACGCGATCCTCCCTGCATCGCTGTCGTCAGCGCCACGGCCTATCCGGCCTGCCCGACATGGACGGCGACGCGCCTGCAAAGAAGAAGTTCAAGGCATATCCGATCGGCTTCTTCCACATCGACATCGCTGAAGTGCGCAGCGGTGAAGTATGAGCCGGGCCAGAAAACGATCCGGGGGATCGTTTTCCCGGCGATCGGCTCTACCTGTTCGTAGCCATTGATCGCACATCGAAATTTGCCATCATCCGGCTCTATGAACCGGCAGACAGACCCACGGCGGTGACCTTTCTTGAAACCGTCCTGGAGGCGGTTCCCTACAAGATCAATATCATCCTGACCGGCCGCTTTTGGTGCGCCATTGGCCAAGCCCGATGGCGACGGCATCCCGATCGCGGATCAGCCGAGGAACCGGAACGGCTGGACGGCAAAGCTCCGCGTGCACCGCTTCGACATGATCTGCAACGCCAACGCGATCGAGCACCGCCTGACCAAACCCAACCACCCGTGGAGCCATGAAGATCAGAAAACAGTCCGGGGGACTGTTCTCCTGAATGGCGGTCAGGTCGAGCGCAGGAACCGCACGATCAAGAACGCCTCCGTCAAACGATATTTCTATGATGACCACGAGCAGCTGCGCCGGCACCTTGATTTGTTCGTCGACACTTACAACCATGCCAGACGGCTCAAGACGCTCAAGGGCCTCACGCCAGCCCAGTTCATCTGGAAAGAATGCCAGGCAAAGCCGGAACTCTTCCACGAAGAACCGTGCCGCTTGACCTCGGGACTATACAGCTAGCTGGCCGAGCAGGGTTTTCACCCGGGCGGTGAAGTCGTCGCCGCGTTTTTCGAAGTTGGGGTATTGGTCGAAGCTGGCGGCGGCGGGGGCAAGGAGGACGACCTCACCCGGCTGGGCGTCGGCTGCGGCGCGGGTCAGGGCGCGCTCGATGGTTTCGCAGATCTCATGCGGCGTCTCCCCCAGTTCGAGGGCGAAGTCGCGGGCGGAGTGGCCGATCAGGTAGGCTTTGACGACGGAGGTGGTGAACGGCAGCAGGGCTTTGATGCCGCCCTCCTTGCCAAGCCCGCCGGCGATCCAGCGGATTTTGGCGAAGGCTTGCAGGGCCTTGGCGGCAGAGTCCACGTTGGTGGCCTTGCTGTCGTTGATGAAGCGGACCCCTGCCCTTTCGCCGACCAACTGACTGCGGTGGGGCAGGCCTGCGAAGGAATGCAGAGCGGACTCGATTTGTTTCGGGCTGAGGCCCAAGGTGCGGCAGGCGGCATAGGCACAGGCGGCGTTCTGGTGGTTGTGGGCGCCGGGCAGGCCTTTGACCTCCCGCAGGTCGATCGAGGCGGATTGCTTGCCGCGCCGCCATTCGGAGAGGTAGCCTTTGCGGGCGAACACGGTCCAGCCGAAATTGTCCAGCTTCTGGCCGGAGGAGATCCGGATCACGCGGTCATCGCCGGGGCCCTCCGCAAGCTGGTTGGCGAGGTAGCGGCCTTCGGGTTCATCGACCCCGATGATGGCGCGGTCGGGGCCGCCTTCGGCAAACAACCGGCGTTTGGCCGCGAAATAGCCGCCGATGCCGTTGTGGCGATCCAGATGATCGGGCGAAAGATTGGTGAAGATGGCGATGTCCGGGGTCAGGCAGCGGGCGAGGTCGGTCTGGTAGGAGGAGAGTTCAAGGACAACAACCTCGGCGTCCTGCGCCGGGCCAAGGTCGAGGACGCCGACCCCGATGTTGCCGCCCATCTGGGTCGGGCGGCCGTTTTCTTGCAGGATGTGGTGGATCAGCGCGGTGGTGGTGGATTTGCCGTTCGATCCGGTGACGCAGACGACGCGGGGCGGTGTGGTAAAACCGTCCCAAGCGTCGGTCGCATAGCTGCGGAAAAACAGGCCGATGTCATTGTCGACCGGAATGCCCATGGCCATGGCACGGGCGATGATCTTGTGGGGGCTTGGATAAAGGTGCGCAATGCCCGGGCTGGTGATCAGGGCTGCCACGCCGTCCAGCGCGGAGCCTCGGGTGAGGTCGGTGCAGGTGAGGCCCTGCGCCTCAGCCTTGGCGCGGGCCTCGGGGGCGTCATCCCACAGCAGCGGCTCGGCGCCGCCGGCGGTGAGGGCGGCGGCGGCGGCAAGACCAGAGCGGCCAAGGCCCAGAACTGCGACCTTTTGGCCTTTGTAGCCGATGACCGGAATCATGCCCGCCTCCTTGATTGCGGGGGTGACCATGCCTGATGCGGGGTGGGGACCGCAAGCGCTTGACGTCTGGCTGGGGGGCGGTGAGGATTTGGGGAAAGGCTGAGGGTTCGGGGTAAGGCTGAGGGTTTTGGGAAAAGCTGAGGGTTCGGGGTAAGGGAGAGTGTAATGGCAGTTGAGATGCGCCCGTTGGGCTTGGGGGACCGCGCGGTTTGGGAGGCGTTGCTGGCGGGCTATGCGGCCTTCTACAAAACCGCCGTGACGGCAGATAGCCTGCAGGCTGTTTGGGACTGGGTGTTTGGCGAGGAGGACTTTTGGGCGGACCTGGCTATGCTGGACGGCAAGGTTGTGGGGTTGTGCCAGTATCAGCTGATGCACCGTTCATTGTCGGGGGCGAAAGTCGTATATCTGTCAGACCTTTACGTGCTGCCGGACCTGCGGGGCCACGGCGTCGGGCGGGCGATGATTGACCATGTGATCGGGGTTGCGCGTGCACGGGGGATTTCGAACGTGCGGTGGCTGACGCAGGAGTTCAACTACGCGGGGCGGCGGTTGTATGACAGCTATCGACCCAAGAGCGACTTTATTTTGTATTCGGTGCCGGTGGAATAAAGCCGCTCCGCGGGGGATATTTTTGCCAGAATGAAAGGGCTTAGCGAGTTAGCACTGGCGGCGCCGACTACCACTCCGCTGGTTGGCGTTTGCGGAAAAAGCCGCCGGTCGGGCCGTCCTCGGGCAGAAGGGCGAGCCAGATCGGAGTGTCGGCGCCGGCTTCGGGGGTGAGAGGCGCGGCGGCGCCGCCCATCCTGGTGGCGACCCAGCCGGGATCACAGGCGTTGATCTTGACGCCATCGGGCAGGTCGCGCGCCAGCACCCGGGTCAAAGCGTTGAGCGCGGCTTTGGCGATGCTATAGGCGCCGGGGCCGTTCAGGCCGCGCGCGTGGGAACCCAAGCCTGACGACATATTCACGATCCGGCCCCAATGGGTTTGCTGCCAATGTGGCGCATTCAGCCGGATCAGGTCCAGGGGTGCGGACACCATCACCTCCATCGCGGTGGCAAAATCGCTGTCCGTGGCGAGCAGGGAAGCGTGGCCCAGGATACCGGCATTGTTGATCAGAATATCCCAGCCGCCGGATTTGGTGAACCCGGCGAAATAGCTCTCGGGGTCGAGCAGGTCCATCTTGATGTAACGGCAGTTGAGCGCCTCAGCGGCGGCACGGCCTTCATCTTCAATCCGAGCGCCTAAGGTGACGGTAACCCCCTTTGCGATCAGGCCTTGGGCTATGGCATAACCGATGCCGCGATTGCCGCCGGTGACCAGCGCAGTGGGGTGCAGAGGGCGCATTTACAGGTCTTTCAGGTGGGCCGCGATGATTTGATCGAAGCTGGCTTCGGCGGTGAATCCGAGGCCGGTGGCGCGGGTCGTCTCGAAGTCCTGCGCCCAGGTTCCGACGATTTTCGCAATAGTTTCATCGGGTTGGCGGGTAATCAGGTTGACCGACTTTTGGCCTGCGACTTGTCGCAGCGCCTCGATTTCTTCGGCCACGGTGGCGGACAGGCCGGGCATGTTAAGGGCGCGGCGGTCGCCGAGTTTTGCCGTGTCAAGGCTCAGAGCGTGGCGGAAAAAGCCAACCGCGCTTTGCGGGCTGGCGAACCAGTGGCGGGTGGTGTCGGGCACCGGCAGGACGGCGGGTTTGCCCGCCAGGGGTTCGCGGATGATGTTGGAGAAGAAGCCAGAGGCGGCTTTGTTGGGCAGCCCGGGGCGGATGCAGATGGTCGGCAGGCGAAGCGCTATCCCGTCGATGAAGCCGCGCCGGGAATAGTCGGAGATCAAAAGCTCGGTGATGGCCTTTTGGGTGCCATAAGAGGTGCGCGGGGTCAGGTGGAAATCGTCGGGGATTTTCGCCGGGAACGGGGCGCCGAACACCGCGATCGAGGAGGCGAAGATCAGCTTTGGGCAGTAGTTTGGGGTGAGGCGGATCGCTTCTAGCAGGGCGCGGATGGCGTCAAGGTTGGTGGCGTAGCCCTTCTCGAAATCGGCCTCCGCCTCGCCCGAGACGATGGCCGCGAGGTGGATGATGGCATCGGGTTTGCGGGCGATGAGGCTCGGAGCGGCCGCAGCGGTGAGGTCCAGGGTGAGGGTTTGGGCGTTCGGGAAGGGCGGGGACGGAACGACGTCCGCAAGGGTCAACTGGTGGTCTGGGGCAAGAGCTGCGGCCAGTTTGCGGCCGATCATGCCGGCAGCGCCGAGGATGAGAATGTGCATAAAGGCCTCCGGTTTGCTTCAGGATGGCGGAAGGGGTGCCTTCCGACAAGGGGCGGTGCGACTATGTTGGAAAATGGCAAATCTGTGCGCGGAGGCGGCGATTTTTCCGGGAAAAATCAGGGTTCGGGGTTGGAAAACCACAAGGCGGAGGCTCCGCGCGGGAGCCTCCCATTTGGTTATTCGTCGGTTCCGGGGCTTGGACGCAGCTCGGACACGAAGCCGTCAAAGTCATCCGCCGACTGGAAATTGCGGTAAACGCTGGCGAAGCGCACATAAGCCACCGTGTCGATCCGGGCCAGGCTTTCCATCACAATCTCGCCAATCGTCTTGGAGGGAATGTCGGTGTCGCCCAAACTTTCCAGCCTGCGGACGATGCCGGAAATCATCTGGTCGATCCGTTCGGGATCAATCGGCCGCTTCTGCATCGCGATGCGGATCGAGCGTTCCAGCTTGGAGCGGTCGAAATCCTCGCGCTTGCCGGAGGATTTGATCACCACCAGATCGCGCAACTGGACGCGTTCATAGGTGGTAAACCGGCCACCGCAGGCCTGACAAAACCGACGGCGGCGGATCGAAACGTGATCCTCGGCGGGCCGTGAGTCTTTCACTTGCGTGTCGATATTGCCGCAGAATGGGCAGCGCATGGGGTCCGTCCCTTTTTTCTGGCCTTTATTGTCGGTTCCTGCCTCGGGTCTGGGGGTTGGCCCCCCTATCTGCGGCTAATCATAGGGGGAGCTGGCAGGGTTCGGCTAGGGGGTATTTATCGGCGCAAGATATGGGGGTGAGGGTGTGGCTGCGGGGACTCAGGGGGGAGGTTATGCCCACGCTATGGCGCGTAGTGGTAGCGGCAGGATAGGATTTCCAATGAGGTATCGGTGACCCGGTAAACGAGGCGGTGTTCGCGTGAGGTCCGGCGCGACCAGTAACCTGCCAGGTCGCCTTTGAGAGGCTCGGGTTTGCCAGTGCCTTCAAACGGGTGGCGCAGGCATTCCTTGATCAACCCGTTGATTTTGCTAAG